>JAVRPF010000895.1:0-2704 GCA_032162385.1 Mycobacterium sp. | reverse complement strand
CTGTATCGGGCGATCACGTCGATGCGTTGCGGATTGTCGGGCGAGCCGTCTGTAGCATCGGTGAGGTTTGCCGTTCACGACATCCCTGCGCAGCGAAACGTGCGGTGTCCGGCTGGCCGACCCGCGTCGGACGTAGCCGGTCGGCCCTGTCCGCAGGACCGCGGCCGACCGAGAACAGTTCTGACAGGAGTGCATGGCATGGCGTACCACAACCCGTTCATCGACAAGAACGGCCAGATCAAGTTCCCGGACAACACCGACCTGGTTCGTCACGTCGAGAAATGGGCGAAGGTGCGCGGGGACCAGCTCGCCTACCGGTTCCTGGACTTCTCCACCGAACGCGATGGTGTCGCGAAGGATATTTCCTGGTCCGAGTTCGGTGCCCGCAACCGCGCGGTGGGCGCCCGGCTTCAGCAGGTGACCCAGCCGGGTGACCGAGTCGCTATTCTGTGTCCGCAGACTCTGGACTACCTGACCGCGTTCTTCGGCACCTTGTACGCCGCCCGGATCGCGGTGCCGCTGTTCGATCCCGCCGAGCCGGGACACGTCGGCCGGCTGCACGCGGTGCTCGACGACTGCACCCCGTCGGCGATCCTGACCACCAGCGACTCCGCCGAGGGGGTCCGCAAGTTCTTCCGCAGCCGGCCGGCCAAGGAGCGGCCACGCGTCATCGCCGTGGACGCAATCCCCAATGACGTCGCCAGCACCTGGGAGCCCATCCTGGCGAGCCACGGGACGGTCGCCTATCTGCAGTACACCTCCGGATCCACCCGCACCCCGACGGGCGTCGAGATCACGCACCTGAACCTGCCGACGAACGTGGTCCAGGTCATCCACGCCCTGGACGGCCAGGACGGTGACCGCGGTGTGAGCTGGCTGCCGTTCTTCCACGACATGGGCCTGATCACCACCTTGTTGTCGACGGTGGTCGGCTACCGCTTCACGTTCATGACGCCGGCGGCCTTCGTTCGCCGGCCCAGCAGATGGATCCGCGAACTCGCGCGCAAGGACGGCGAAACCGGCGGTGTCTTCTCGGCCGCTCCGAATTTCGCCTTCGAACACGCGGCCCTGCGCGGCTTGCCCAAAGAGGGCGAGCCGCCGCTGGACCTGAGCAACGTCAAGGCGATCCTCAACGGCAGCGAGCCGGTGTCGGCGGCATCGATACGTAAGTTCAACGACGCGTTCGGGCCCTACGGCTTCCAGGAGAAGGCGATCAAGCCGTCCTACGGCCTGGCCGAGGCCACCCTGTTCGTCTCGACCACCCCGATGGATGAGCCGCCCAGGATCATCAACGTCGACCGGGACGCGCTGAACACCGGACGGTTCGTCGAAGTGCCGGCCGATGCGCCGAACGGCGTCGCGCAGGCCTCCGCCGGCAAGGTCGGTGTCAGCGAGTGGGCGATCATCGTCGACGCCGAGACCGCCACCGAATTGCCCGACGGGCAGATCGGCGAGGTCTGGCTGCACGGCACAAACATGGGCGCCGGATATTGGAACCGGAAAGAGGAGACCCAGGAGACGTTCAAGAACATCCTCACGTCGCGCACCAGCCCGTCACGCGCCGAAGGCGCCGCCGATGACGGGACGTGGGTACGCACCGGTGACTACGGCACCTACCACAACGATCACCTCTATATCACCGGCCGGGTCAAGGATCTGGTCATTGTCGACGGACGTAACCACTACCCGCAGGATCTCGAGTACTCGGCGCAAGAAGCCAGCCGGGCGTTGCGCCCGGGGTACGTGGCCGCGTTCTCGGTGCCCACGAACCAACTGCCCGCCAGCGTTTTCGACGACCCGCACGCCGGCCTCAAGCACGACCCGGAGGACAGCTCCGAGCAGCTGGTGATCGTCGGTGAGCGTGCCGCCGGTGCGCACAAACTCGACTACCAGCCCATCGCCGACGACATCCGGGCGGCCATCGCCGTCCGGCACGGAGTGACCGTGCGCGACGTCCTGTTGGTACAGGCTGGATCTGTGCCTCGGACCTCCAGTGGCAAGATCGGCCGCCGCGCCACCCGCGCCGCCTACATCGACGGCACCCTGCGCAGCGGTACCGCGGCCCCGAACTCCTTCCCTGACCAGACTGATTGATCGCGACTATGACTGACACCGACCTCGAATCCGCACTGCTGTCGACCGATGGCGGTGCGGCACCCGCGCGCACCGCTATGACAGTCGCCGAGGTACGGCGTTATCTGCGCACCTGGATCGGTCAGGCCACCGGGCAGTCGCCCGATGCGATCGGCGAGGCCACGCCGATGGTGGAGCTTGGCCTGTCCTCACGCGACGCGGTGGCGATGGCCGCCGACATCGAAGACCACACCGGGGTCACCGTGTCGATCGCGGCCGCGTTCGAGCATCCGACGATCGAAGCGCTGGCCACCTGGATCGTCGAGGGCGACCCTGAGACCGAGGCGGCCGACGACGACACCGACTGGACCCGCACCGGGCCGGTCGAGCGCGTCGACATCGCCGTGGTGGGCCTGGCCACTCGGTTGCCCGGTGACCTGAACACTCCCGAGCAGACCTGGCAGGCGCTGCTGGAAGGTCGAGACGCGATCACCGACCTGCCCGAGGGCCGCTGGTCGGAGTTCATGGAGGAGCCGCGGCTGGCCGAGCGGATCAAGAATGCCCGCACCCGCGGCGGCTACCTCTCCGACATCAAGGGATTCGACTCCGAGTTCTTCGCGCTGTCCAAGAC
>JAVRPF010000894.1:0-3636 GCA_032162385.1 Mycobacterium sp. | reverse complement strand
GACTCCAGAGCACCATCATCGCGACCGTCTCCCTGCAAGACCTTCAACGTGCCGCCGGGGTCGCGGTCACAGGCGGCGGATCACTACTACCCATGAGCTACCTGATCCGGATGGCCAGCCACGCCTACCACTACCTCGCGATATTCGACGAATGCACCTGGGAGCCACTACACCTCGGGCGCACCAAGCGCATCGCCTCCCCCGCACAGCGCATCATGCTGCACTCGCGCGACGTCGGCTGCACCTTCCCCGGCTGCACCGTGCCCGGCTACGGCACCCAGGTCCACCACATCAACGGCTGGGCCAAGCACCATGGACTGACCAACATCGACGTCGAAGTGCTCGCTTGCAAGGGCCACAACCTGATGGCCGAACAGGGCTGGACCGTGGAGATCCGCAATGGGGTCGTCGTATGGATGCCTCCGCCCGGACTAGACACCGGACAAGCCCGCACCAACGACTACCACCACCCCGACCGTGTCCTCAAACCACCAGACGAGCACGATCCGCCAAATGAGGGGGGCGACACCTAGCTCGCACCTAGCTCCGGTGCACGAGGCCAGCGTCCGCCGCTGTTATACACGTGTCAAGTAGTATGTGGACGTGACTGATCGCAGGAGGTTGTCCCCCGAGGACCGGCGCAACGAACTGTTGGCGTTGGGCGCCGAGGTGTTCGGTCAGCGTCCCTACGACGAGGTGCGCATCGACGAGATCGCCGAACGGGCGGGCGTCTCCCGGGCGCTGATGTACCACTACTTCCCCGACAAGCGGGCCTTCTTCGCGGCGGTGGTACGCGCTGAGGGCGAGCGGCTGTTCGAGGCCACCAACACCCCGCCACAGCCCGATCTGAGTCTGTTCGAGCAGTTGCGCGCTGGCGTGCTGGCCTACGTGTACTACGACGAGCGGCACCCGCACGGCGCCTGGGCGGCCTACATGGGAATGGGCCGCTCGGATCCGGTCCTGCGGGGCATCGAGGACATCGACAACGACCGGCAGGCCAACCGCATCATGGCCAGGATCACCGAGGCCGCCCGCGGACCGCTGGACTCCAAACTGGAGCGTGACGTCCTGGTGATCATCTACGGCTGGCTGGCCTACACCTTCGAGATGTGCAGGCAGCGCATCATCGACCCGTCGATCGACGCCGGTTACGTCGCCGACTCCTGCGCACACTCGCTGCTCGACGCCGTCGCCCGCGTCCCCGGCATCCCCACCCTGGAGTGATTTCGGCGTGTTCCGTTGCGCTCAGCGCGACTCAGCACGCCGAAATCGCAGGGTTGTCGGTGGGTGAGTGCACCATGTCAGGGTGACGTTCATCGATCCGCTCGAGCGCTTCGGCCCGCTCACGCGCGAGTGGTTCACCGGCACCTTTCCGGCGGCGACCGCCGCGCAGGCGGAGGCGTGGTCGGCCATCGCGAGCGGGGACAACACCCTGGTCATTGCGCCCACCGGTTCCGGTAAGACGCTGGCCGCGTTCCTGTGGGCCATCGACCAGCTCGCCGCCGCGGAACCCCGGCCCGCCAAGGCGGGCACCCGGGTGCTCTACATCTCGCCGCTCAAGGCGCTGGCGGTCGACGTCGAACGCAACCTCAGTACGCCGCTGACGGGCATCACCCGGGTGGCCGAACGGCTGGGCCTGCCAGTGCCGCAGATCAGCGTGGGCGTGCGCTCCGGTGACACCCTGCCCGCGCGCCGGCGGGAGCTGATCACCAAGCCGCCCGACATCCTGATCACCACGCCAGAGTCGCTGTTCCTGATGCTGACGTCGGCGGCGCGGGAGACGCTCGCCGACGTTGCGACGGTGATCGTCGACGAGGTGCACGCCGTCGCGGGCACCAAGCGCGGCGCGCACCTGGCGCTCTCACTCGAGCGCCTCGACCAGATCCTGGACACGCCGGCGCAGCGGATCGGCCTGTCGGCGACCGTACGGCCCGCCGAGGAGGTCGCGCGGTTCCTCGCCGGAACCGCCCCCGTGACGATCGTCGTGCCACCGTCGGGCAAGACCTTCGACCTGTCGGTGCAGGTGCCGGTGCCTGACATGGCCAACCTCGTCGAGAACTCGATCTGGCCCGACGTCGTAGGCCGCATCGTCGACCTCATCGAGTCCCACAACTCGACGATCGTGTTCGCCAACTCCCGTCGGCTGGCCGAGCGGCTCACCGCCAGGCTCAACGAGATCCACGCCGATCGCACCGGGGTTGCGCTCAGCGACGAGCGCAACCCAGCGGTCGGTGGCGGCTCGCCCGCACACATCATGGGCAGCGGTCAGACGTTCGGTGCGGAACCGGTGCTGGCGAAGGCGCACCACGGCTCGGTCAGCAAGGAACAGCGGGCGCTGGTCGAAGACGATCTAAAGAGCGGCCGCCTGAAGGCCGTGGTCGCCACCTCCAGCCTGGAACTGGGCATCGACATGGGCTCGGTCGACCTCGTCATCCAGGTGGAGGCACCGCCGTCGGTGGCCAGTGGGCTGCAACGCATCGGGCGTGCCGGCCACCAGGTCGGCGAGATCTCGCGCGGCGTGCTGTTCCCCAAACATCGCACCGACCTCATCGACTGCGCAGTCACCGTGCAGCGCATGCTGGCCGGCCAGATCGAGACCATGCGGGTGCCCACCAACCCGCTCGACATACTCGCCCAGCACACCGTCGCAGCGGCCGCGCTGGAGCCACTGGACGACGACCGCTGGTTCGACGCCGTACGGCGCAGCGCACCGTTCGCCACCCTGCCGCGCAGTGCGTTCGAGGCGACACTCGACCTGCTGTCCGGCAAGTACCCGTCCACCGAGTTCGCCGAGTTGCGGCCGCGGCTGGTGTACGACCGTGACGCGGGAGTGTTGACCGCACGGCCTGGCGCCCAACGGCTCGCCGTGACCTCCGGCGGCGCCATCCCCGACCGCGGCCTCTTCACGGTGTACCTGGCATCCAACGCCGACTCCGAAAAGCCGTCCAGGGTAGGCGAACTCGACGAGGAGATGGTGTACGAGTCGCGGCCGGGCGACGTCATCTCACTGGGCGCCACCAGCTGGCGCATCACCGAGATCACCCACGACCGCGTGCTCGTCATCCCCGCCCCCGGCGAACCCGCCCGGCTGCCGTTCTGGCGCGGCGACGGCGTCGGCAGGCCCGCCGAGCTGGGCGAGGCCATCGGCGCGTTCACCGGCAAGCTGTCGGGCATGGCACGCGAGGAGTTCGACGCGCATTGCCACACCATGGGTTTCAACGACTACGCAACGGACAATCTCTGGCAGCTGCTGGACGAACAACGGCAGGCCACCGGCACCGTCCCCACCGACACCACGTTCATCGTCGAGCGATTCCGCGACGAGCTCGGCGACTGGCGGGTCATCCTGCACTCGCCCTACGGCATGCCCGTGCACTCGCCCTGGGCTCTTGCCGTCACGGCTCGTGTTCGCGAGCGCTACGGCTATAACGGCGGGGCGGTCGCGGCCGATGACGGCATCATCGTGCGGTTGCCCGACACCGAGGAATCCGCACCAGGCGCCGACCTGTTCGTCTTCGACGCCGACGAGATCGATCCCATCGTCACCGACGAGGTCGGTGGATCGGCGTTGTTCGCGTCGCGGTTCCGCGAGTGCGCGGCAAGGGCGCTGCTGCTCCCGCGGCGACACCCCGGCAA
>JAVRPF010000893.1:0-8311 GCA_032162385.1 Mycobacterium sp. | reverse complement strand
CTCACGTCCGCGGAACATGATGGTGACCTTGACCTTCGATCCGGCCTCGAGGAAGCGGACGACGTGTCCCTTCTTGGTCTCGTAGTCGTGCGGGTCGATCTTGGGTCGGAGCTTCTGTTCCTTGACGACGGTCTGCTGCTGGTTCTTGCGAGACTCGCGTGCCTTCTGAGCCGTCTCGTATTTGAACTTGCCGTAGTCCATGATCTTGCAAACCGGCGGTTTGGCATCTGGGGCTACTTCGACGAGATCGAGATCGGCGTCCGCGGCGACGCGGAGTGCATCTTCGATGCGCACAATGCCTACCTGCTCACCACCCGGTCCGATAAGGCGGACTTCAGGTACGCGGATGCGCTCGTTGATGCGTGTCTCAGTGCTGATGGGGCCTCCTATGTAGTGTTGCCGGAGTCCACACCATCAGCACCCTGTTCCTAGGAACAGGAAAAGCCCTGCACATAGCAGGGCCCGATGCCGACCGATCACGGCTCGCGCCGCCTGCGCAACGCGCAGAACAGGCGTCGCGTGACGCCTGTGACCGGACCGCTGAACCTGGTGTCGAAGACGTGGCCAACGGTGGGAGCGGGACTCCACTTGGGTGTCCTGGCATACACCAGAACGGTCGCACGTGCCAGTCTAGCAGGCATGACCGAGGTTCCTAGCCCCGCCGAACCGCCGGCTCCGCCAGCAGCGCGCGAGCTGGCCGAGATTCCCGCCGTCGAGGTGATCACGCGCTCGGCCGTAATGTTGATGAGCGCCGCCGCCGAGAAGCTGGGATTGTCGGCGGCGGACCCCGACGACAGTCCGCACCGTGACCTCGACGAGGCCCGGCGCCTGATCACCGCGCTCGCCGGGCTGGTGACTGCGTCAGCCGAGTACCTGGGGCCGCACGCCGGGCCGGTCCGCGATGGTTTGAAGAGCCTCCAGCTGGCCTTCCGCGAGGCGAGTGCGGCCCCGGATGAGCCGGGACACGGTCCTGGCGAGAAGTACACCGGACCGGTCTGGTAGCCAGTCTCACCCATTTCCCCGGTTGACCGCATATCCTCGCGGCCTATGACTCTGACCGCGGTGAACAAGAAACGGCGCTCCGCATTCTGGTGGGTCCCCGTCGCGGCCGGCTGGACCGTCGGTGTCATCGCCACGCTGTCCCTGATCGGCAGCGTGTCCCCGCTGATCCGGTTGATCATCAAGATCCCGCGCGAGTTCGTCAACGACTACCTCTTCAACTTCCCGGAAACCAGCTTCGCGTGGGCGTTCGTGCTGGCGCTGCTCGCGGCCGCGTTGGCGGCCCGCAAACGGATCGCCTGGTGGATCCTGGTCCTCTACATGGTCGCCGCCCTCGGCTGGAACGTCGTCGACCTGGTCACCGGTGACGAGTCGGTCATGGTGGACATCGGCGAGGTCATCGGAGCGGCCTTCCACGTCGCGGCGATCGGCTTCCTGATCCTGGCCAGGCCCGAGTTCTGGGCGAAGGTGCGGCGCGGTGCGCTGTTCAAGGCGGCTGCCACTCTGGTCGTGGCAATGGCGACCGGCACGCTGATCGGGTGGGGACTGCTCGAGCTCTTCCCCGGCACGCTGGCCAGGTCGGACCGGCTGCTGTACGCCCTCAACCGGGTGAGTGCGTTCGCGGGCGCCGCCGCCGACACGTTCTCCGGACACCCGCACGTTTTCGTCAATGCCCTGCTCGGCTTGTTCGGTGCGGTGGCGCTCATGGTCGCGGCCATCGTGCTGTTCCAGTCCCAGCGGGCCGAGAACGCACTCACCGGCGAGGACGAGTCCGCGATCCGCGGACTGCTGGAGCTCTACGGCAAGAACGACTCACTGGGTTACTTCGGCACCCGCCGCGACAAGTCGGTGGTGTTTGCGCCGAACGGACGTGCCGCGATCACCTATCGCGTCGAGGTGGGTGTGTGCCTGGCCAGCGGCGATCCGATCGGGGATCCACGGGCGTGGCCGGCCGCGATCCACGCCTGGCTCGCGCTGTGCCAGTCCTACGGCTGGGCACCGGGTGTGATGGGCGCGAGTTCGGTGGCGGCGCAAGCCTTTCGCGAGGCCGGCCTCAACGCCATCGAACTGGGTGACGAGGCGATCCTGCACCCGGACACCTTCAAGCTGTCCGGGCCGGACATGAAGCCGGTGCGGCAGGCCGTCACGCGTGCGCGCCGGGCAGATCTGACGGTGCGCATTCGGCGGCACCGCGAGTTGTCCGCCGACGAGATGAGCCAGGTGATCAAGCGGGCGGACGCCTGGCGTGACACCGAAACCGAGCGCGGATTCTCGATGGCCCTTGGTCGCCTCGGGGATCCGGCCGACGGCGACTGCCTGCTGGTCGAAGCGTTGCAGGCCGGCCAGGACGACCAAGACAACGTGATCGCCATGTTGTCGTTGGTGCCGTGGGGCGCCAATGGGGCGTCTCTCGACCTCATGCGCCGCTCGCCCCAATCCCCCAACGGCACCAACGAGCTGATGGTCAGCGAGCTGTGCCTACAGGCCGAAGACATTGGCGTGAGCCGTATTTCGCTCAACTTCGCGATGTTCCGGTCCGCCTTCGAGGAGGGGGCGCAGCTCGGCGCAGGCCCCGTCGCGCGGCTGTGGCGCGGCTTGCTGGTGTTCTTCTCCCGATGGTGGCAGCTGGAGACGCTGTACCGGTCGAACATGAAGTACCAACCGGATTGGGTGCCCCGCTTCGCCTGCTACGAGGACGCCCGGCTCGTCCCGCGGGTCGGCGTCGCCTCGGTGATCGCCGAGGGCTTCCTGGTGCTGCCATTCAGCCGCCGCGCCAAACAGCACACCGGGCATCACACCGCAGCGCCGGACACGTTGGTGCGAACGGGGCTGCTGAACGAGGACGGCAGCGCGCCCGACCTCAGCGGACTCGACGTCGACCTGCTTGACGAAGCGGGGCCCCCGCGGCTACCCGAGCAGGTGCGAGTCCGGATGGCCAAGCTTAAGGCATTGCAGGACAGTGGAATCGACGCCTACCCCGTCGGTAAGGCGCCCAGCCACACGGTCACGCAGGCCGTCGACGGAGGGGACGACGTCACCGTGTCGGTGGCCGGCCGGGTGCTGCGCATCCGGGACTACGGGGCGGTGCTGTTCGCCCAGCTTCGCGACTGGTCGGGCGAGGTCCAACTGCTCTTCGACAACTCGCGGCTCGCCAAGGGCACCACGGCCGACTTCACCGGCGCCATCGACCTCGGCGACCTGGTCGAGGTGACGGGCACCATGGGCTACAGCAAGAACGGAACGCGCTCGCTTCTCGTCGACAGCTGGCGACTGATCGGCAAGTGCCTGCGCCCCCTGCCCGACAAGTGGAAGGGCCTAACCGATCCCGAGGCGCGGGTCCGGACGCGTTACGTCGACCTGGCCATCAACACCGAGGCACGCGACCTGATCACGGCACGCAGCCGGATCCTGCACTCGATCCGTGAAACCCTGGTCGGCAAGGGCTTTCTCGAGGTCGAGACGCCGATCCTGCAACAGATCCACGGCGGCGCCAACGCCCGGCCGTTCATGACTCACATCAACGCCTACGACCTCGACCTGTATCTGCGGATCGCCCCCGAGCTCTACCTCAAACGGCTGTGCGTCGGCGGCGTGGAACGCGTCTTCGAACTTGGCCGGGCGTTCCGCAACGAGGGCGTGGACTTCAGCCACAACCCCGAGTTCACCCTGCTGGAGGCCTACCAGGCCCACGCCGACTACAACGTGTGGGTGGACGGGTGCCGCGAGCTGATCCAGAACGCCGCCGAGGCAGCCAACGGCAGCCAGGTGGTCATGCGGCCAGGTGAAGCCGAGGGCTCGCTCGAGGCCGTCGACATCTCCGGTGAGTGGCCGGTCAAGACCGTGCACGGCGCGGTGTCCGACGCGCTCGGCGCGCAGATCGACGCCGACACCGACCTCGCCAGGCTGCGCACACTGTGCGACGGAGCGGGCATTCCGTACCTGATCCACTGGGATGCGGGCGCGGTGGTGCTCGAGTTGTACGAACGCCTCGTCGAGGGCGAGACCGAACGCCCGACGTTCTACAAGGACTTCCCCACCTCGGTGTCGCCGCTGACCCGCCCCCATCGCAGCAAGGCCGGGGTCGCCGAGCGATGGGATCTGGTCGCCTGGGGCGTCGAGCTTGGCACCGCGTACAGCGAGCTGACCGATCCGGTGGAGCAGCGAAGGCGGCTGCACGAACAGTCGCTGCTCGCCGCGGGCGGCGATCCCGAGGCGATGGAGCTCGACGAGGACTTCCTGCAGGCGATGGAGTACGCGATGCCGCCGACCGGCGGATTGGGCGTCGGCGTGGACCGGGTGGTCATGTTGATCACCGGGTGCAGCATCCGCGAGACGCTTCCGTTCCCCCTTGCGAAGCCGCGCTAGCGAGTCGATTCACAGCCCATCTCCAGGAACGGCATTCACCATTATGCCGTGACGACTTCGACGACGAGGATCGCCGAGACCCTGCTGGCGGATCCGGCCGGTGGCTACCGCCAACAACATCTTTCGCTGATGCACGGCTGGCTGCCATTTACGGTGCAGGCCGTCGCCGCGGCAGTGTTGCTGGCGGCCATCGGTTGGCGCAACCGGCGTTGGCGGCTGGTGTGGCTGCCGGTGGCAGTGGGCATCGGTGTGGTGTTGGCGGCGACGGCGTACTGGTACATCTCCTCCGAGGGCTTGGCGGGCGACCCGGCCCCGAACTTGCTGTGGATCTGGATCGCGGTCACTGGCGTCGCGGCAGTCGTCCTGGTGGTCGGCTGGCGCGGTGCCCGGTGGTGGCGACGCGGCGCGGCGACGGTCTCCTTGCCGCTCTGCGTTCTGTGCGCCGGTCTGGCCCTGAATCTTTGGGTGGGCTACTTCCCCACCGTCCAGACGGCGTGGAACCAGATCACCGCGGGCCCACTGCCCGACCAGACGGACCAGGCCACGGTGGTGGCGATGCAGGCGGCGCGCCAGATCCCGAACAAGGGCACTCTGATACCGGTAACCATCAGCCCGGCCGCCTCCGGGTTCAAGCACCGCGGCGAACTGGTCTACCTGCCGCCGGCCTGGTACGCCTCGAACCCACCGCCCGCGTTGCCCACGCTGATGATGATCGGCGGCGAGTTCAACACCCCGGCCGACTGGCTGAGGGCAGGCAATGCGATCAAGACCGTGGACGACTTCGCCGCCGCCCACCGCGGTAACGCGCCGGTGCTCGTCTTCGTCGACTCGGGCGGCGCGTTCAACAACGACACCGAATGCGTCAACGGCGCCCGCGGCAATGCGGCCGACCACCTGATCAAGGACGTGGTGCCGTTCATGGAGACGACGTACGGCGTGAGCGCCAAACCAGCCAACTGGGGCGTCGTCGGATGGTCGATGGGTGGGACGTGCGCAGTCGACCTGACCGTGATGCACCCCGACATGTTCAGCACGTTCGAGGACATCGCGGGCGATATGGCTCCCAACTCGGGCACGAAACAACAGACGATCGAGCGGCTGTTTGGCGGCAACGCGGCCCAGTACGCCGACTTCGACCCCACCACCGTGATCACCCGTCATGGGCGCTACTCGGGGATCGCGGGGTGGTTCGACATCAGCGGAACCGCCTCGTCCCCATCGCCTCCCACGGCGGTCAACGCCGCCGACGCCGGCGGCAACGGCCTAGGCGGGAGCGATGCCGCGGGCCGGACCAACGACCAGACCGCGGCAGCACACTCATTGTGCGGACTCGGCGCAGCCAACGGGATCGACTGCGCCGTGGTCGCCGAGACCGGCAAGCACGACTGGCCATTCGCCGCGCACGCCTTCGCCGCAGCACTGCCATGGCTGGCCGGGGAGATCGGCACGCCGCGGGTGTCGCGGGAACCGCTGCCAGTGCCTGCAGCTGCGGCGCCGACGCTGCAGGCGGCGGCCAAGTAGGCGGCGTCAGTAGTCGGATTCTGCGGCCAGGATCTCGGCGAGGAACGCGTCGGGGCCGGGTTGCGCGAGCCTGGCCCTTGCGAAAGCCCGAATACTCTCACGGGCTCGGGCCGCATCGTCGGAATCGTCGACGTCGGCGCCGATGGTGACGGCGGTGGTCGGCCAATCATGGTCCCAGGCCTGGGTTTCGGTCACCGGCTGCTGTTCTGCCCCCACCAACGGAAGCGTCGCACGACCGTCGGCATCCAGGACTCCCGTGCCGCTGACCGCTCCCGATCGCAGCCGCACCGAGACACCGGCGGCGGGCGCCGTGGTGGCCACCCGGACCGCGGCCACCGCCGCCGGTCCGGCCATCTCGATCGCCCAGTCGACCGTCCGGTCGGCCGCGTCGAACAGGCCTGGTGGGACGGCGGTCCAGTTGACCGAACCGACTCCGCTGGCGATCGCCAATGCTCCTGACCGAACCGATTCAGGTCCGGCGGCCAACGCGTAGTCGTCGCGGCGGCGTTGCGACTCACTCACTGGCACAACCCGATTCGACCACTCGACGACGCCGAGTTCGACGCCGAGCTCGTCGCACGCCCCGACGAGTTCAGCAACGCGCGGATCGTCGCCGTGTGCGCCCGCAACGAGGCTCGCCCCGTGCCACCGCAGGAGCTCGGCCACGTCGGAATCGAAGGTCTCGTCGGCGAAGTACTCCTGTCCGGCGGCAGTCAGCAGGGCGATCTCGCCGTCCAATACCGCGGAGTCGAGTGCGACGATGCCGTTGCGCGAACTCGCGGGCCACCACCGCCGCAGCCAGTGGCCGACGGCGAGCCGGCGCAGGGGGGCCAGCGCGTCCGGCGATGGCTCGACACCCGTGACGTCGATGGCCCGTCCGTCGTCTGCCATGCCGTCGCCAAGCGCGGTGAGCACGGCGACGTGCCCCGCTTCACCGACCACATGCCAGAGCCATTCTGCGGCCGGCACATCGGTGAAGGTGATCCGAGCGGCGCCGGACGGGTCGTCGACCGTCCACGCCAGCACTGCACCGCTGAGTTCGAGGACGGCGACGGCGGGTGGCGCCGCGACCGTCGGGCCTGCGCTCCACAGACCGGAATCGGCGACGAATCTCATCGGGCCGCCTCAACATCGCCCGTCGCTTCGCTCGCCCCAACCACATCGCCGGTCGCTTCGCTCGCCCCAACCAGTTCCAGCATGGCCTTGATCCGCTGCCGGTGATCAAGGCTCACCGACCTGGCCACCCCTTCCAGCAGGGCTCTGACGTCGTCGACGTCGTCGCAGGACTCCTGCCAGACGTCGCGTCCGTGCAGCCGGGCCCAGAGCCTGCTGGTATACGGGCGCGCGAAGGCAGCGAGATCCTCGATCACCTGGCGTTGGCGCGGATGCAACGGTCCGCCGTCGGCCAGATACCGCCTGGCGTGCAGGACATACGCCTCCTTGCGGAGCCGGGCCTGGATCTGGCGGGCCAAGTCGTAACGCGGCGCGGCGGATTCGCGCAACGGAGCGAGGTCGACGGCGACCTCGATGCCGGCCACCAACGTCGCCTGCTTGTCCTCGGCGAGCAGTCCCCAGGGTGCGCAGGCACGGTCGACCTCCTCTGCGCACAGCAACGGGAGGTCGGGCAGTTCGTCGTGGTCCAGCGCGCGGCGCAGCGTCGCCCGCACCCGGTCGAGCACGCTGCGATCCAGCGGACGGTCACCGTGCACGCCGCTGGTCATCGGCGGAGGTTGTTGCGGGGCAATCGAGCTCAATCCGACCTCGACGATCGACCATGGCAGGTCGGCGAACTCGCGGCGCGCCCTGGCGCCGAGGTTGTATGGCGTCGAGTCGGCGATCAGCGCCGACCAGACGCGTTGGCGGGCCGCCTCCGCCGTGTGGCCGTTGGCGGTGCCGAGGACGGTGGACAACCCCGCCAGGAAGGGACCGGCGATGGTGTCACCCGGGCGGACGTCGCGCCAACTTTGGTCGAGTTGGCGGGACAGCTTGGGGATCACCTCGTCGCCGCCGACGTACCGGTTCAGCTGCTCGATCGCGGTGCGGTCCCGTTCCTGGTGGATGTCGCGCAACACAGCCTCAGCCGCCCCGCGATGGTCGCGCTCCGGTGCGCCCTTGGTGACGGCCAGCTCGAAACACGCCGGGAAATACAACTCTTGGGCATTTCCGGTGGTGATGCGCAGCCGGCGCCGCTCGGTCTTGAGGAGTGCGAACCAGGCGGCGGCGGCGCGCAGGTGGGCGGCGTGATCGACGATCAGGTCACGCACCGCCGCGGCGGTGTCGGGGGCGAGCACTGGAGCGGAGTACTGCGGGTTGGATCGCAGCCGCAGTACCAGCGGGTCAAGGATGCGCTTGACGGTCCGGCGCAACGGGCCACCGTCCGAGCCGCTGAGCACCTCGACGCCAGGGCCGATCGCCCGCCACGCCT
>JAVRPF010000892.1:0-5317 GCA_032162385.1 Mycobacterium sp. | reverse complement strand
GCCTCGGGATTCCGCTGGATCCAGGACGGCGTGGGCAGGCCCATTCCGGTCATCTCGATGAGCGGTGGCACCGACGTGGTGACCGCATTCATCGGCGGCTGTCCGCTGGTTCCCATCAGGGCGGGCGAGCTGAACGTGATCGCCCTCGGTGTGGCCGCCGAGGCCAGGGGCGACGGCGGCCGCCCGGTCACCGAGGAGGCCGGTGAACTGGTGGTCACCAAGCCGATGCCGTCGATGCCGGTGTTCTTCTGGAACGACCCGGACGGCGCCAAGTACCACAATGCCTACTTCGACAAGTACGACGGCGTCTGGTGTCACGGTGACTGGATCACCATTACCGACCGAAAATCCGTTGTGGTACATGGCCGCTCCGACGCAACGCTGAACCGGATGGGCGTCCGGATGGGCAGCGCGGAGATCTACAACGCGGTCGAGGGCATGCCCGAGGTGCGCGACTGTCTGGTGGTCGGCATCGAGCAGGACGACGGCGGCTACTGGATGCCGTTGTTCGTGGCGCTGGCCGACGACGTCGAGTTCGACGACGCGTTGCGCTCCCGGATCGTCAACGCCATCCGGACCGGGGCGTCGCCGCGGCACGTACCGGACGACGTCATCGCCGTCCCTGGCATCCCGCGGACCATGACCGGCAAACGGCTG
Organism: Mycobacterium sp.; assembly: GCA_032162385.1. Classification (GTDB taxonomy): domain Bacteria; phylum Actinomycetota; class Actinomycetes; order Mycobacteriales; family Mycobacteriaceae; genus Mycobacterium. The sequence goes on along the minus strand of JAVRPF010000892.1, from coordinate 4,660 downwards.
GAGATCCCGATCAAGCGGATCCTGATGGGCGCCAACCCGTCCGACGTACTGACGCCCAGCGCCATCGACCGTCCGGACCTGCTCGGAGTGTTCACGGAGCACGCCCGAGCGTGACTGGGCCCGCCGTCGACCAGACGAGCAGCAAGGATGATCCGGTGCCGGCCCGGCCGACGCCGAGCAGGTTCGGCCGCGATCCGACCGCGGCCCGCAGCGGTGAGAACACCGCGGCAGCGCTGCTGCTGATCTTCACGATCGTTGCCATCGTATGGGCGAATTCACCGTGGGCGCAGAGCTATTCCGACTTCTGGGGCACCCCCGTTGGACTGAGCTTCGGCGACTTTCATGCGGAGCTGACGGTCAAGCATCTGGTCAACGACGGCCTGATGACGTTCTTCTTCTTCATCGTCGGCCTGGAGGTCAAGAGCCAGTTCACCATCGGTGAGCTCACCGACCGGCCCCGCGCCGCGGTACCCGTCGTCGCCGCGTTCGCCGGACTGATCGTGCCCGCGGTCATCTTCCTGCTGTTCAACCCCTCGGGCGACGACGCGCGCGCCTGGGGTGTGGTGATCTCCACGGACACGGCCTTTCTGGTGGGCGCACTGGCGATCATCGGCCCGAAATACCCTGCCCGATTGCGGACCTTCCTGTTGACCCTTGCCGTCGTCGACGACGTCGGGGCGTTGCTGGCGATCGCGCTGTTCTACTCCGAACACGTGCGGTACCTACCGCTGTTGGTGGCCCTGGTGGTCGTCGCCGGCATCGTCGCGGTACGGCTGCTGCCGGTGGGCCGAGGGCCCGCCTACTCGGTGCTGGCGTTCGCGTTGTGGCTGGCGCTGTTCCTCGGCGGTGTTCACCCGACGCTGGCCGGTGTGGCGGTGGCCCTGCTCATCCCGGTGTTCACCCCAGAGCGCCAGCGGGTCGAGGAGGCCGTCGAGGTGATCCGCGCCTTCCGGCAGTCCCCGAACTCCGAGTACGCGCGCGCCGCCAGCCGCACTCTGCGCGAATCGATCTCGATCAATGAACGGCTGCAGACCAGCTTCGGGCCGTACGTCTCGTTCGCCGTGCTGCCGTTGTTCGCCCTGGCCAACGCGGGTGTGCACGTCGACCACGACACGATGACCGCCGCCATCCGTTCACCGCTGACCTGGGGCGTGATTGCCGGCCTGGTGGTGGGCAAGTTCGTCGGCATCACCGGCGCCACCGCCCTGGTGCGCGCCACCGGGATGGGGCAGCTCGCACCGGGTTTGACGCTGCGGCGCGTCGCAGGCGGTGCCGCTCTGTCCGGAATCGGTTTCACCATTTCGCTGTTCATCATCGATCTGGCCATCGAGGATCCCGTCAAACAGGACCAGGCCCGCGTCGGCGTGCTGGCGGCGTCCGTGCTCGCGCTGGTCCTTGGCTGGGCGACATTCCGGATCGCCGACTGGCTGAGCCCGCCGGTTGCGGTGGGCGCGAAGCTGATTCGCGAGGTCGACCCGGACCGCGACCACATGCGCGGCAACCCGAACGGTCGCCTCACGCTCGTCGAGTACGGCGACTACGAGTGCCCGTTCTGCAGCAGGGCGACGGGATCCATCGACGAGGTCCGCGCCCACTTCGGCGACGAATTGCGGTACGTATGGCGGCATCTGCCGCTGGAACGCGTCCACCCACACGCCATGGACGCCGCCAGGGCCGGCGAAGCGGCTGGGTTGCAGGGCCGGTACTTCGAGATGGGAGCCAAGATGTTCGAGTTCCAGGACTACCTGGAATGGGAGCACATTTACCGATACGCGGACTCGGTGGGGGTCGACATCAAGAAGTTCGACGAGGATTTGCGTTCCTCGAAGGTGATGCACCGGGTGCTGGACGACGCGCAAGACGCCGAGCTGATGGATCTCAACTCGACGCCCACGTTCTTCGTCAACGGAAGGCGCCACCAGGGGCCGTGGGACGCGGCCAGTTTGATCCGGGCGCTGGAACTCGGTTAGGTCTGCTCGGCCGCCGGTTCGGAGGTACCGCCTTCGGTGCTCTTGGCCTTCCGGCGCCTCTTGTACCACTCGATGAAGATCGGGGTCACCGAGGCCAACGCGATGAGGATGAAGATTGGTTCGATCAGTTTCTGGATGATCTCGAACTGTCCGAGCCAGTACCCGAGCAGTGTCAGGCCGAGGCCCCACACTACGGCACCGAAGATGTTGAAGACGGTGAACACCGCGTAGTTCATCCGGGCGGCGCCTGCCGTGATCGGCGCCAAGGTGCGCACGATCGGGACGAACCGGGCGAGCACGATGGCGAAGGGGCCGCGCTGTTCGAAGAACGCGTGTGCTTCGTCGAGGTAGCGCTGCTTGAGGAACCGCGCGTTGGGCTTGAACATCGAGGTGCCGATGCTGCGACCGATCCAGTAACCGACCTGGCTGCCGAGGACGGCGGCGATGGGGATGAACACGAGCAGTTGCCAGAGCTGGAAGTTCGCGTCCACGGCGTCGGCCTTTGCGGCCGTTCCCGCGGCCAGCATGCCTGCGACGAAGAGCAGGGTGTCGCCAGGTAGTACCGGGAACAGCACGCCCGACTCGATGAAGATGACGATCAGCAGCCCCACCATCGCCCAGGTGCCGAAGTACCCGATGAGCGTCACCGGGTCCAGGAAGTCCGGCATGAGCGCAAGGGTGGTGGTGGTCATGAGGCCCCAAGATACCGGTGCGGGCCGGGAGAGCCATCTCTGCACGCACAGACCCGTCCCTGCACGCATGGGGAAACACCCAATTTCTCGGGCAGCCGTTCTCCAATAGCGTCAAATTCCATGGATGACCTCCGCGTCCGCCGAGCCCGCCGGGGATGCCGCCGCCGTGGACGCCTGCGCGCTGGTGTCGAAGGAGGCGGTGGCCACGCTGATAGGCGTCACCGTCGACGCGTGCCCGACACCGCGCCGGACGACACGCTGCCCCCGCTGAGCGAGCCCGGCTTCCCCGAAGTAGAGAGCACCACCGGCCCAGACGGCACCCGGATACTCGCAGGCGCCGTCGAGTTCGCGGCGGCCAACCGCCACAACTCGGTCCAGGTCGCAACGCCGGTCACGATGACTCCCGACGAGTCGATCGCCGCGGCGGTCGACCTGATCCAGAAGATCAAGCCGCAGCTTCCCGGCTGAGTCGGGCCTTCCCGTCGATAGGGTCGGGGAATGCCTACTCACAAAGCGTCCACGTCGCGTCCGCGGGCGCAGCACTGACGCTCGCCGACGTCGAGACGACTCCGCCGCCGCGCGACCACGTTCGCAGCTCCGGTCCGCCTGGGCTGATCCTCGGCTTCGCCGACGTGTCCGAGTCGCAGATCCTGCGAGGCATTCAGATCCTCGGCCAGCCGGCGGACGGCCTTGGATGATGGTCCAGCTGTCAAGCCGACCCGCTTATTGAGATACTGCACGAGATACCTGAGCCGGATCGCCGAGAGGAAGCCCCATGCCCATCGCCACGCCCGAGATCTACGCCGAGATGCTGGGCCGCGCCAAGGAGCACTCGTTCGCCTTCCCTGCCATCAACTGTGTCGGCTCCGAGAGCGTCAACGCCGCCATCAAGGGCTTCGCGGACGCCGGTAGCGACGGCATCATCCAGTTCTCCACCGGCGGGGCGGAATTCGCGTCCGGCCTCGGCATCAAGGAGATGGTGACGGGTGCGGTTGCACTCGCCGAGTTCGCCCACGTGATCGCCGCCAAGTACCCGATCACCGTGGCCCTGCACACCGACCACTGCCCGAAGGACAAGCTGGACACCTACGTCCGGCCGCTGCTCGCCATCTCGGCCGAGCGCGTCGCCAAGGGCGGTAACCCGCTGTTCCAGTCGCACATGTGGGACGGGTCCGCGGTGCCGATCGACGAGAACCTCGAGATCGGGAAGGAACTGCTCAAGCTCGCTGCCGAGGCCAAGATCATCCTCGAAGTCGAGATCGGCGTCGTCGGTGGCGAGGAGGACGGTGTCGAGGCCGAGATCAACGAGAAGCTCTACACCACGGCCGAGGACTTCGAGAAGACCATCGACGCGCTCGGCGCTGGCGAGCACGGCAAGTACCTGCTGGCAGCGACGTTCGGCAACGTGCACGGCGTCTACAAGCCGGGCAACGTCAAGCTGAAGCCCGAGGTGCTGGCCGAGGGCCAGACGGTCGCATCCAAGAAACTCGGGCTGCCCGCGGGCTCCAAGCCGTTCGACTTCGTCTTCCACGGCGGCTCGGGTTCGCTGAAGTCGGAGATCGAGGACTCGCTGAAATACGGCGTGGTGAAGATGAACGTCGACACCGACACCCAGTATGCGTTCACCCGCCCGCTCGCCGGGCACATGTTCGCCAATTACGACGGCGTGCTCAAGATCGACGGCGAGGTGGGCAACAAGAAGGCCTACGACCCACGCAGCTACCTGAAGAAGGCCGAGGCGTCGATGACCGAGCGCGTCATCGAGGCCTGCGCCGACCTGCACAGCACCGGCCGCAGCGTCACCGCGGGCTAGCTGGGGGCCTGGCAGATCTTCCACTGCTCGTCGCGGAACTCCAGATCGAAGCTGCGCGTCGACCGCGTGGCCGGGTCGAAGGCCATGAACGACGTGACGTTGGCCTCGGCGTGGTTGTCGTTGACCACCACCTGATCGATGCTGGCTACCACCGGATACTGCCTGGCCGCCGCGACGCGGGCGTG
>JAVRPF010000891.1:0-3000 GCA_032162385.1 Mycobacterium sp. | reverse complement strand
CAACCGCCAACACGGCGCGCCGGTTGGCGGCCCGGGCGCAGCGACGCTCGCGGACGTGGCCGCCCCTTCCTGGGCCGACGCGTCGGGCCGGCTCGCGCTGATGATCGCAGTCGGAATCGGCCTGCATAACTTCGCCGAAGGACTGGCGATCGGCAACTCCGCCGCCGCGGGCGACCTCAGCCTGGCTGTCCTGTTGGTCGTCGGGTTCGGACTGCACAACGCGACTGAGGGATTCGGCATCGTCGCGCCGCTGACCGGCCAACGGCCGACCTGGGGCTTCCTGGCGTTGCTCGGACTGATCGGCGGCGGCCCCACCTTCATCGGCACCCTTGTCGGTCAACGATTCGTGAATGACACCGTCTCGATCGGGTTCCTCGGATTGGCCGCCGGCTCCATCCTGTACGTCGTCATCGAACTACTCGCCGTGGCTCGCAAGGCCAACCTCAAGACCATCACCACCTGGGGCATCTTCGCCGGGTTGATACTCGGCTTCGCCACCGACGCAGTCATCACCCTGGCTGGCGCCTGAACAACCCGCTCCGAAGACGCTGTGGCCCTCCGCCACTCCACGTCCCCTGCAGGTCGCCGAGCGGCGACGATGCGGCGTGCGCAGCAACAGTTTCCAGGCCGTTCCAAGGCAACCAACATGTCGCTCCCAGCCGCTCTCAGCCGCTCTCAGCCTCCTCTCAGTGTCGAAGACGTACAAAGGCTCGGTTGTATCCGCATCGTTCAAGAGGACGTCGCGCCGGGGGGCGGAGCAGCGGAAGCCGAATAGAAGGGCAGTCAGAGTGGAATCGAACCGGCACCAACGCGTGAAGTTGCCAACTCTGGTGATAGCCGCCAGCGCCCTCGTCGTCGTCGGGGCATTGGCCGGCGCGGTAGGTCAGGAACAGACTGGGACCGTGGCGGGAGGCGCCATGACTCTTGGAGCGACCACCACGACGACCGTCGCGCCGACGACGATTCCCATTGCGGTCGCCCACCCGACGTTGAAAGCGGTTCTCCCCAAGGGATATCGCTGATCCGATCAGCCGTGGACGGCCATTCCGGCACCTGAGACTTGAGCTGGCGAGGTCGATGCGTTGGGTGGTGTCGAGGGTGCAGACATGTTCGGAGGTACCGTCCGCCGTCGCCGCGCAGCCGAGGCCGGCAGCAGAGATGAAGAGGGTGGCCGCCACGATCTGGCGCCACCGTGCGGGGATGTGGTCGACGGTCATGGACGGCTCCTGGTGGTTGGTCGCCGCACCTGTGTGCCGCGTTCACCAGCTAGGAGCAGCCCGCCCCACCGATTCCCCACTTTCTGCAGAACGACTTTGATGCAGTCGCCGCCACCACGCGGGCTGAGCGCCGACGATCACGTCGCTGCCGGGCGGGATCGGTAGAGGTAGGCGCTGCCGACGATGGTCGCTACCCGCAGCGCGGCGATCCCGCCGGCGAGAGCGGCCAGCGCGATACGGTCAGCCCCGAGCTGGTGGCCGATTTCCAGCGTGTCGAGGACCAGCGCTGCCGCTGTGAACGTGACCACCATCGCGATGACCGGTCGGATTGGACGCAGCCACACCGCGATCGCGAGGGCGATCGACGCGATCGCCGCCAGTGCGACGACCCACGTGGATTCGACGCTGATCCCCGTCAACCGTTCGGCGGCCTCACCTCCGGGGTTGTCGGGGGCGGTCCCGGGTTCGGCGTGGGTTCCTTCGGTGGACTCGTCGTGGTGGCCTTCCTGCGGCTCGCCGGTCGCCGCCGCGACGACCGGATGTTCTGCGCCCGACTCGGTATGCCGTTCGAAAACGACACCGAGGATCAGCAGCGCGGCAGCGGCTACGAGCAGGACCGCCACGATCCCGGCGACCCACCGCCGCCGAACACTGACGGTCGCAGGGCTTGCGGTCACGGTCCTGGTCGGAACATGTTCGGCTGCAGCATCTTCGCCTCCGGATCGTATGCGCAGTCGCAGTCAGCGCTGCCCCACCGCCTGGCGTTTCGTTCCAGTGGTTCAGGCACCGGGGGCACCGACCGGGATGGTCGCGGTGAACGGCAATGGACAGCAGGGACTGTCGGCGCAGGCGATCAGGTCGTCACAGCCCGCGTCGAGGGCAGCCCGCAGCGTGTCTCGCACCGTGGTGAGTTCGACAAGTTTGGCGTCGACTTCGGCCAGCTTCACGCGGGCGCGGGCCTGCAGCCCGGCGTCCGCGCGTCGGTCGGCGCGAAGGTGGCTCACCTCGAGCAGGTCGGCGACCTCGTCGAGGGTGAAACCCAGCCGCTGCGCCGCTTTGATCACCCGCAGCACGGTGACCGCTTCAGCTGGATAGAGGCGGTGACCACCCAGGGTTCGATCCGGTTCGTGCAGCAGGACGCGCCGCTCGTAGTAGCGCAGAGTCTGAATGTTGACCCCGGCCGCGTCGGCGACTTGGCCGCTACGCAATCCGCTCTCAGACAACGCGGTCGACTGTCGTGATGCCGAGGACGCTCGACAACCGGGCTTGAAGTGCATCGAGGACATCGACATGGTGCTCCGGAAGGTCGATCCGCATCACCAGCCCATCCGGCGTCGGGTCGAACTCGAAGCGAAAGTATGAGCAGCACCGTGTCTCGCGTTCGGCGAGACCGCGGGCGGTGGGTTCGCTCTCGGCGGAGATCACCAATTCCAGTTCGGTTCGTTGTGTCCGCGTCGACCGGCTCAGGGCGGTCCGGAACAACTCGTCGAACTCCGCCACCCGCAGCGGTTGCTCAACTCTCGGTAGCGTGCACGTGGCCGCAAACCAATTCTCGGCTGTGGGTTCATTCGCCATAAACACAGGCTAAACCCGTACCTGGGTACCGGATGCAACGTCTAAGATTCGTCGATCCTGCGTGCCTCCACATCAGGCGGGTCTCAAGAACCGCGCGCTGTCGCCGCAGTGACCCACCGATCCGGTCCTGACCGAACCTACGGTCACTGGGGGTAATCCGGGGACTAGCGCGTTCGGAATACTCCACGCCACCAGCAGAACGAACGGA
>JAVRPF010000890.1:0-3312 GCA_032162385.1 Mycobacterium sp. | reverse complement strand
GGAACCAGCTATGCGGCACCAGTGGTCACCGGCATCGCCGCGTTGATCCGCTCTCGCGAGCCGCAGCTCACGGCGAGGCAGGTGATGCAGCGCATCGAGGACACCGCGCACCGCCCCGCGGCCGGATGGGATTCTCAAGTCGGTCACGGTGTGGTCGACGCGCTGACCGCGATCAGCGCGGACGGTCCAGGCACATCGCGGTCGACTCCGGCGACGACACGGTCCATGCCGCCGCCATCGGACATTCGCCGGTCCGACCCACTGTCCCGGCAGGTCGCGTTCGGCGGTGCCGCGATCTGTGTGGCGGTGGCGGCGGTGGCTTCGGTCTCTCCGGGTCGACTACGACGGCGCCGACAGCCCGTCACGCACGACTGATGCCGCCTCGGTGCTGAGTTCCGGGCCCCGCGGCAGGGTCGCGAGGATGGGCCATGGGGCAGGCGCGGGCGGACCGGCCAGGCCGAGGTGGGTCGCCACGTCGTCGTCGTGGATGCCGTACACCACGCCCATGTCGCTGACCAGGTACCGGGGGCCCGCAGAGCCGTCGTCACCGACGATCGCGGTGGCTCGGGCGTCGACGCCGCGACCCGCCGGGACGGCTACGGCGTCGACGTTCGGCCCGTCGCCATCGGCCTGAGCCAGGCCCGTCGTCCCCACCACGGCAATCGGCGACTTCCCGGTCAGCACGACACTGCTCGATCGATCGTTGACCTGGTCGGGATGCCATTGCACGCACACCGCTGCGGAACCGTCGGCTCCGACCGGTTCACGGGCGCGTTGCGGGAGGTGCCCAACGGCCAGCCCGTCGACGGCCCTGGTCCGTGCAATCGTCGACGGCGCGACGGCAGGCACGCCGTCGAGGCCCCGGTAGGTGAACCTGATGAGGTCGGCTGCCACCTCGTCGATCCTCTGCACACCGTCGCGGAGAACGGCGTAGTAGTCGGTGGAGTCGGCGCGGACCACCCGCACGACGGCCCCGATCGGAACTCCCGCCAACGACCGAGGTCCAGCGGCGCCGGCTCCATCGACGACCGGCGCTGCGATTGCCGGGACCTCGGGCACGGTGTCGAGCAGGGCCCGCGAAACTGAAACGGGGGCAACACCTTCGAGACGCAATGCGCGCACCACCGCCGGATTGCGCAGGTCCACTTCGGCGCGCCGACCGTCGTAGAGCAGATAGGTCGTGGCGGGGCCTTCGCCGCGCGGGGTGACGAGGACGCTGCGCGAATCGTCGAGCCGGTCGGTGGCCGATGCTTCGGCGCCGACGATCACGACGGTGCGATCGGAGTCGCACACCATCCACGACGGCGCAGCCAGCGGTGCTCCGATCGCCGCTGGCGCACCCGGGATGCCCATCGACGGGCCGCGCTTGGCGCCCGCGATGGTCGCCTCTCCGACCACGACCGGGTTGACCGCCGACCTGGCGATCAGGCGGCCCGACGCCAGGTTCGGGACCGGGTGCAGCACATCGCCCATCCGCACGTAGAGCGCACCGGAATCGCGGGCCATCACGATCGGCGAGCTTCCGAGGGCGCCCTGCGGTCTGGCGAAGGCCAGGATCGCGCACGCTGCGACGGCGATCACCGCGACGACGCACCCCGCCACCAGCGAAAGGGATTGCGTACGCAGCGGATCGTCGTGCATGGCAATGTTCCTGCGCACCAACGCATGTTCCATGCGCCGCATCAGAAATCGGTGACCGCTGGCGGCAAGCCGGGTCGTCGGTTGGTCGGCCATGATTTCCCCCGGAGTTGAGCCTAACCTCGCCGTGGGACCCGCCGGAGCACTGAATTCAGCGCCACCGCGCCCAGACGTAGGGCACCAGCGAGCGGAGGAAGTCGAGGTCGGGACCCGGGCGCGCGTCGGCGAAGGCCTGCTCGAAGTACTCCTCGGCGACCAACAGGATCCCCTCGGCGTACTCCCTGGTGAACGCGATGCTGCCGTAGTCGTCCATCAGTCGGCGCACCGTGCGCACCATGTCCTCGGACCGGTCGGCCCGGCTGCGGCGCAGGTAGTCGCTGAGAAGCGCCCGGTCCTCGCCCCCGGCCGCGGACAGCAGATGCATCAGCGTCAGGGTGCGCTTGCCCTCGTACAGATCGCCGAGGATCTCCTTGCCGTAGGCACGCTCGTCACCCACGAGGTTCAGCAGGTCGTCGCGGATCTGGAAGGCCGCCCCGAAGTGAAAGCCGAACCGCACCAGCGGTCCAAGCTCCGCTCTTCCGCCAGACCCCACCATCGCGCCGACGCGTAGCGGGTGAATGGTGGTGTACCAGCAGGTCTTGTGCATGATCAGCTCGAGGTAGTCCTCGGGGCCCAGGTCTTCGACATTGTCGAGCTGCCACCCGACCTCAGTCGCCTGCCCTTCGAGGGTGCGCATGGCCATGGTGTCGAATTCGCCCCACACCAGGTCGGCGAGGTCACGGTCCAGCCGCCGCGTAGCCCGTCGCAGCACTTGACCGGCCACAATCGCCAATCCGTCGCCGGCGTTGAGCGCAGCGGCCATGCCGTGTGAGGCAGCAAGTGTCGGTCGCCCGCGGCGCATCTCGCTGCCGTCGGCGACGTCGTCGTGCACGAGAAAGGCATTGTGCAGCAGTTCGATTGCGACCGCGATGCCGAGCAGATCGTCCGCTTCGGCACCGAACGCGCGACCGGCGGACAGACACAGCGCGGGCCGCAACGCCTTCCCGGGTCGGGACGGGTACTCGCGCATCGGTCCGTAGAGCCATTGGACGGGTTCGCCGTCGGGCACGGCGTCCAACATCGACCGGCGGACGACCTTGCCGACCTCACGCAGGCGTTCCTCCACGTCGGCGATCAGGTCTGCGCGGTCGGCCGTGTTGGTCATGTGCCCGGCATGCGGATAGTCAGAACCACGGGCAGCCACAGGTCAGGATGCCCGTCGGCGAGCAAGTTCCCGCGGTACACGCCCGGGTGGACGCCATCGGCCACATCGACGTCGATGGACACTCCACGGCTCGAACGCCGCGGCATTGGAACAGGATTGGGTTCGATGTGCATTGCGCTCGACGGAACTACGCAGCCGTCGTGTGCGAGGAGATCGCTGCAGTGCAGTCGAACCAGTCCGAGATCATCAGGTCCCCTGTTGTGAAGCCACACCTCCGAGGTCGCCCGGCCCGGTAAGGCCACATCGAGCTCGAGTAGGCCCTTGCCGTCCGCTTTGGTCAAATCGAACGATGCTCCGCCCGCGGTGGGCAAGCCCGCCATACGCGCCGATCCGAGCAGGAACTGACCGGTCACCAACCACCAGGATTTCATCAATCGTTCGAAATCCGGACCGCCAAACACGCTTGCGCC
>JAVRPF010000889.1:0-3781 GCA_032162385.1 Mycobacterium sp. | reverse complement strand
CCCGAGTCGTCCAGGTGCGACAGCCGATCAGGTCGTGCCGTCACGGTTATTTGTTGATGACCGTGACCGGGTGCGTGTACGGCAGCTCGTCGGCCGGCAGCGGGAACTCCAGTTCACCAAACGGCGACAGCGCGCCCGTGCGGTCGGTCGCCAGCTCGCTGACCGCATGATCGTCCTCGCCGTTGACCGCGGGCCAGCCGTTGTCGACGTACCGGGTCTTCTGCGGTTTCTTCTCAGCCACGCCCACATTGTGGCAGGCAATGCTCGCGCTGGCGAGACCGGCGGGCAGCAGCGCAGCGACCGGGGGATGTACCGGGCGGCTGGCTTAGGCTGGTCAGCAATGACCGAAGTATCTCCGGGTCTTCCGCTGGGTGCCTGGTTGGCCGAGCTGCCCGACGACCAGATCATCCAATTGCTGGAGTCGCGGCCCGACCTTACGCAACCGCCGCCTGGCTCGATCGCTGCGCTGGCAGCCAGGGCCCAGTCCAGGCAGTCGGTCAAGGCGGCCACCGATGACCTCGACTTCGTCCGGCTCGCGGTGCTCGACGCCCTGTTGCTGTTGCACGCCGAGACCGCGGCGGTTCCATTGACCAAGCTGTTCGCCTCGATCGGCGAGCGCAGCTCCGAAGAACAGCTGACGGCCGCCCTCGACGACTTGCGGGCCAGGGCGCTGGTCTGGGGCGACGGTGCGGTGCGGGTAACCGCCGAGGCGGCAGCGGGACTGCCCTGGTACCCCGGGCAGGTCACGCTCGAGGCCACCGACCTGGACGCGGCGCGGGTGGGCGAGCTGCTGGAGGGCATCGACCTGCCCCAGCGCGAGCTGCTGGAGCGCCTCGTCGACGGGTCGCCGGTCGGCCGCACCCGCGACGCGGCACCGGGCACCCCTGCGGACCGGCCGGTGCAGAGGCTGCTGTCGTCGGGCCTGCTGCGCCAGGTGGACGCCGACACCGTAATCCTGCCGCGGCTGGTGGGTCAGGTGATGCGCGGCGAGTCACCCGGGCCCACCGACCTCACCCCGCCGGACCCTGTGGTGACGACGACCAAGATGGCCGACGTCGACGCCGTCGCCGCCGGTGCTGCCATCGACCTACTCCGCGAAGTCGAGGTCGTGCTCGAGGCGCTGTCTGGCGCGCCGATCCCCGAGTTGCGCAGCGGCGGACTCGGCGTGCGTGACGTCAAGCGGCTGGTGAAGGTCACCGGCATCGACGACCAGCGACTCGGGCTCATCCTCGAGGTCGCCGCCGCGGCCGGGCTGATCGCGGCGGGCGTGCCCGAGCCGGACCCGCTCGACGGCAGCGGTTCCTACTGGGCGCCGACGGTATCGGCCGACCGATTCATCGAGTCGCCTGCCGCGAATCGTTGGTTTCTGCTGGCGTCGACGTGGCTGGATCTGACGTCCCGGCCTGCTCTGATCGGCGGGCGGGGTCCGGATAGTAAACCCTATGCCGCGCTGTCGGATTCGCTGTTCTCCACCGCCGCGCCGCTGGACCGGCAACTGCTCCTGTCGGTGCTCGCCGACCTGGCGCCCGGGCTGGGCGTGGACGCGGACGGCGCGTCGCGAGCGCTGGTGTGGCGGCGGCCCCGGTGGGCGGCGCGACTGCAACCCAGTCCGGTCGCCGCCCTGCTCACCGAGGCGCACGCGCTGGGCGTGGTCGGGCGTGGCGCCATCGCTGCCCCGATCCGCAAGCTGCTGGCCGGAGACTCGGAGGCCGACGTCGTCGCGGCGATGGCCAAGGCGCTGCCCAAGCCCATCGCCCACTTCCTACTGCAGGCCGATCTCACCGTCGTGGTGCCCGGCCCGCTGGAACGTGAACTGGCCGAGCAGTTGTCGGCGCTGGCCACCGTCGAGTCGGCGGGCGCGGCGATGGTGTACCGAATCAGCGAGCAGTCGATCCGGCGCGCGCTGGACACCGGTCGCACGGCGGCCGGGATCCATGCGTTCTTCGCACGACACTCCAAAACACCGGTGCCACAAGGTTTGACGTATCTCATCGACGACGTCGCCCGCAGGCATGGCCAATTGCGGGTGGGCATGGCCGCCTCGTTCGTCCGGTGCGAGGATCCGGCCCTGCTGGCTCAGGCCGTCGCTGCACCCGCGCTGGATGCGCTTGAGGTGCGCGTGCTGGCCCCGACCGTCGCGGTGTCTCAGGCCCCGATCGCCGAGGTGCTCGCCGCGCTGCGCGGTGCCGGTTTCGTGCCGGCGGCCGAGGACTCGTCGGGCACGATCGTCGACATCCGCGCCCGCGGCGCCCGGGTCCCCGTGCCCACCCGGCGCCGCGGTTACCGGCCAACGTCCACCCCTACCACCCAAACGCTGGGCGCCATCGTCGCCGTGATGCGCAAGGTCGCTGCCGCGCCGTTCGGCGCAGGCCGACTCGATCCGGCCGAGGCGATGGCCCAACTACAGAACGCCGCCCACCAGCAGGCGTCGGTGGTGATCGGATACGTCGACCCGGCCGGGGTCGCCACCCAGCGGGTGGTGGCCCCGATCAACGTCCGGGGGGGCCAGCTGACCGCCTACGATCCGGCGTCCGGCCGGGTGCGCGAGTTCGCAATCCACCGTGTGACGTCGGTGGTGTCGGCCGACCCTGGATAATGGACGCAATGAGCGGACAGCGAGAAGCGGAGCGGGATCGCGCATGACCGACGGCCCCCTGATCGTGCAGTCCGACAAGACCGTGCTGCTCGAAGTCGACCACGAGCTCGCGGGCGCCGCCCGCGCGGCGATCGCGCCATTCGCCGAGCTGGAGCGCGCACCCGAGCACATTCACACCTACCGCATCACCCCGTTGGCGCTGTGGAACGCCCGCGCGGCGGGTCACGACGCCGAGCAGGTGGTCGATGCCCTGGTGTCGTTCTCGCGCTACGCGGTGCCGCAGCCGCTGCTCGTCGACATCGTCGACACGATGGCGCGCTACGGCCGGCTGCAACTGGTGAAGAGCCCCGTGCACGGCCTGATACTGGTCAGCTTGGACCGCGCAGTGCTCGCGGAGGTGCTGCGCCACAAGAAGATCGCCCCGATGCTGGGCGCCCGCATCGACGACGACACCGTGATCGTGCACGCCAGCGAGCGCGGCCACATCAAGCAGATGCTGCTCAAGATCGGGTGGCCGGCCGAGGACCTGGCCGGCTACGTCGACGGGGAAGCCCACCCCATCGCGCTGGAGCAGAACGGCTGGGAGCTGCGCGACTACCAGGAGATGGCCGCCGACTCGTTCTGGGCGGGCGGCTCGGGCGTGATCGTGCTGCCGTGCGGCGCGGGCAAGACCCTCGTCGGTGCCGCGGCCATGGCAAAGGCCGGTGCCACCACCCTGATCCTGGTGACCAACACGGTGGCAGGCAGGCAGTGGAAGCGAGAGCTGATCGCCCGCACCTCGCTCACCGAGGAGGAGATCGGCGAGTATTCCGGCGAGCGCAAGGAGATCCGACCGGTCACGATCGCGACCTATCAGGTAATCACCCGCCGCACCAAGGGCGAGTACCGCCACCTCGAATTGTTCGACAGCCGCGACTGGGGGCTGATCATCTATGACGAGGTGCACCTGCTGCCCGCCCCGGTGTTCCGCATGACGGCCGACCTGCAGTCGCGGCGCAGGCTCGGGCTCACCGCGACGTTGATCCGCGAGGACGGCCGCGAGGGCGACGTGTTCTCCCTGATCGGGCCGAAGCGCTATGACGCCCCGTGGAAGGACATCGAGGCGCAGGGCTGGATCGCCCCGGCGGAGTGCATCGAGGTGCGCGTGACGATGACCGACAACGAGCGGATGATCTACGCGACCGC
>JAVRPF010000888.1:0-4256 GCA_032162385.1 Mycobacterium sp. | reverse complement strand
GCGGTGATCCGCGCGCTGGGCCTGCCCGACCAGCCGGGCAGCTCCACGATGGACATGCTGCTGCGGTTTGTCGGCGACCGACGGATGCTGCTGGTCCTGGACAACTGTGAGCACCTGCTGGACGCGTGCGCGGCGCTGGTTGTCGGCTTGCAGGGTCGCTGTCCTGCGGTGACGGTCATGGCGACGAGTCGGGAGCCGATCGGGGTAGCAGGCGAGGTGAGTTGGCGGGTGCCGTCGCTGTCGCTAGCCGACGAGGCGATCGAGTTGTTCACCGACCGCGCGCGGCGGGTCCGCCCTGATTTCCGCCTCACCGACGACAACTGCGCAGCCGCGACGGAGATTTGCCGTCGCCTCGACGGCGTGCCGCTGGCGATCGAGCTGGCGGCGGCGCGGGTGCGTGTCTTGTCGCTGAACGAGATCCGCGACAGCCTGCATGACCGCTTCCGGTTGCTGACCGGGGGTGCACGCACAGCGGTGCGCCGGCAGCAGACGTTGCGGGCCTCGGTGGATTGGTCCCATGCGTTGCTGACCGAGCCCGAACGCACGTGTTCGCCCGGCTGGCGGTATTCATGGGCGGGTTCGACCTCGACGCCGCGGAGGCGGTCGCAGGCAGCGGCGACGTGGAACGCTTCCAGGTCCTCGACCTGCTCACACTGCTGGTCGACAAGTCCCTGGTGGTTGCCGAAACTGCAAGTGGCCGAACGCGATACCGGCTACTGGAGACGGTGCGCCAATACGCACTGGAAAAGCTCGGCGAGTCCGGCCAGGCCGACGCCGTGCGTGCCCGTCACCGCGACTACTACACGGCCCTGGCGGCGATGCTCGACACCCCGGCAACTACCGGCCATGACCGGCGTGTCGAGCTGGCCGAAATCGAGATCGACAACCTGCGAGCCGCATTCGTGTGGACCCGCGAAGATTCCGACATCGAACTTGCGTCCCAGCTGGTGTCGTCGCTGCAGCAACTATGGTTCGGACGGGGCCGCATCCTGGAAGGGCTGGCCTGGTGCGACGCCGTCCTCGCCGACCACAATGCACGCCCGGACGAGGTGGCGCCGGCGGTGCGCGCGGCGGTGCTCGCGGACAAGGCCACGCTCAACGCATTCATGGGTGCCACCGACGGCATGGAGCAAGCCCAACAAGCGCTGGCGATCGCGCGGGACGTCGACGACCCCGCCCTGTTGCTCCGGGCTCTGACCGCCTGCTGTGGCATCGCGGTCTACGACCCCGAGGTGGCTGGCCCGTATTTCGCCGAGGCGATCGGCCTGGCCCGCTCGATCGGCGACGGATGGAGGCTGAGCTGGATTCTGAGTTGGCAGGCGTTCGGGGCGGTCATGGTCGGTGATCCGATCGCGGTATGCGCGGCCGCCGAAGAAGGACGTGACCTCGCCGACGCCATCGGTTACAGGCAGGCCTCGCATGGGTGCAGGTGGAGTCTCGCTGTGGCACAGGGGATGACCGGTGATTCGGTTGGAGCCGTCGCGAAGTTGAGCGAGGTCATCGCCGAGGCCGAGGCGGCTCACGACGTGTACTGGGGGTGCAGCGCGCTATTCATGCAGGCGCTCATGCTGGCGTACCACGGGGACACGAGTGCCGCGCAGGGCGCAGCCGACGCGGCCATCGAGGTCGCAGCCGAACTCGGCGGGTTCTTCCCAGGTCTCGCCTACGCCGGGTTGACTGTGGCCACCCTCGCCGCGGGCGACGTCGCCGTGGCGGACGATGCGATCGCGGCGGGCTTGCCCCATCTCAGTCTCCAGCCCAAGCAGGCGGCGATCTGGATCGCTTACGCGGCCCACGCCGCGCTGGCGCGCGGCGAGCTGACCGCGGCCCGGTGCTTGGCCGACGACGCCGTCGCGGCGACCAGCGGCTTTCACCTGTCGCTGGCGCTGACGACCCGCGCCGGCGTCGCGATTGCGCAGGGTGAGCCCGAACAGGCCAGCCGTGACGCACATGACGCGCTCGCAACCGCCGCCAGTGCTGGGACATACGGCGCCACCCCCGAAACTCTCGAGTGTCTCGCCGCACTGGCGGTCGGTGCCGGCAGTCACCGTGAAGCGGCACGGCTGTACGGCGCCGCAGACGCTATTCGGCAACGCGGCGGCTTGGTCCGCTTCAAGATCTTCGACGCCTTTTTCGAATTCCCGGTGGCGGCACTTCGTGAGGGGATGGGCGAGAAGGACTTTGAATCCGCGTGGGCCGAGGGCGCCGCGCTGTCCACCGAAGAAGCGGTGGCCTACGCCCAGCGCCGTCGCGGCGAACGCAAACGCCCCAGCAGCGGCTGGGCCTCACTCACGCCCACCGAGCGCGACGTCGTGCGACTGGTCAGCGAGGGGCTCGCCAACAACGACATCGCAACCCGGCTTTTCGTGTCACCGCGAACCGTGCAGACGCACCTCACCCACGTCTACGCCAAACTCGGCCTGACGTCGCGTGTTCAACTCGCGCAGGAAGCATCCCGGCACGGCTGATCGGCGCCGACAGCCACATCGACGATGTAGTCGTTCATGGCCCCGGTTGCGGTCGATGTCGGTCGCGGCGCGTGTTAGGAATACCGCACATTCCGAATAAGTGCCCTCTGCCGGTCTTTTGGGTGCGATGCGGTTGCTGCCGGCGCAGGTGGCGTGTGCACGCGACGACGAGGCGGCCTACCGCGACTCCTCGGACCGCTACCGCACGATGACGACGTCACGTGGATTCGACGGGGTTATGGAGTGTGCTCAGGCCATGCCATGACGCGGGACGTTCACGCCGTCGGTCGCCAGAACCCCTGAAAACCCTGACCAGCATTGGTGGTTCGGATCGGCGAGAGCTCTACCGGGTCACCGGCTTCGATCATCAGCCCGCTGCCGACGATCATCGCGACGTGGCCGTCCCACACGGCGAGGTCGCCCGGCCGCAACGACCCACGGTCGACCCCTGCGCCGACGTCCTGTTCCTGCGCGAGCCGCGGAAGGTCGAGGCCGGCTTCGTGGTAGGCCCACTGGGTCAGGCCACTGCAGTCCAGCCCGACGCCCGGTGTGGTGCCACCCCAGTCGTAGGGCACGCCGAGTTGGGTCAGCGCATGCCGGACGGCGCTGGCCGCGATGGCGTTCGGCGCGGTCGCGGTGCTGCCGTCGGGCAGGCTCACCCCAACCCCACTACCGAACTCGGCCGGGTCTCCCAGCTCTCTGGCGGGGACGCCCGCGTCGCCGTCAGGCCAGGGGGACCGGCCGGACGAGAACGGAGCGCCGGACGGCGACCCGCCGCCGGAAGCCCCGATGCCCGAACTACCGACGCCCGAACTACCGAGACCCGAACCGCCGGCCCAGCCCGGCGCCGCGGCGGCGGGCGTCGTCGCAGCGGGCATCGTCGGTGCGGCCGGATCCGCGGGTGCACTCACGGCCGCGGCCTGGGCGTCCAACTCGACGCGCAGTTCGTCGACCACCGCGACGGCCTCGTCCAGTGCCCGGCGCGCCTCGTCGATGAGCGCCTGCGCCGCGCCCGGCGCCTCCAGGTCGGCTTCGAGTGCGGCGGCGCGCGCCTCGAACTCGTCGACGATGGTGCGTAGCCGCGCCCGCGCCCTGGCCACCGCGTCGGCCGCCTTCACCGTGCTCGCCCCCAGGTGGTTGGCGCGGATCGCCAGCGCATCGACCGCGGTGACCGTCGCGTGGGTGAACTCGGAGGCCGCGTCGGCACCGGCTCCCACCCACTGGCCAGAGGCGTCATTCCAGGCCCGTCGCCCGGCAACGGACACATCCGTCAGCGCGTCGCGCACGTCCGCGAGCACGGCGGCCGCGTCGCCGTCTCCGGACCAGCCCGGTCCGACCAGTGCCTGCACCTCGCGGATGGGTGCCGCCAGCGCCGAGACCAGGGAACTTGGCACCGTCACCCTCCGACTGCGGTGATGGACTGCCCGACGCGAAGCTCGGTGCTGCCGTACGCTGCGGCGGTGGCCTCGGCCGTCCGGCCGGCGACGGTGACGCGTTCGCTGAGACGCGCTAGGACGCCCGACTCGCGGGCGATCGCCTCGGTGAGCGCTGCGAGGAACCGTGCGCCCACGGGACCGAACGCCTCCGCGCACGCCGGCCCCGCGGCCGACTGCAACATGGCGGCGGCGGCATCGAGGTCGGCGGCCTGACGAGACTGGGCGGCGCCGAGGGCGCGGATCACGGCGATGTCGGCGAGCACGACGTTATGACGCCCGTCGACACGTCCCGGTTCCACTAGGGTTCGAGCACATGGACGTTCGCGTTGTCGATCACCCGCTGGCCGCGGCG
>JAVRPF010000887.1:0-4574 GCA_032162385.1 Mycobacterium sp. | reverse complement strand
TCCGCCGATGACCGCCAGAGGCGGCGCGGCTCACCAAGGGCCTTCCCCTGCACCCACCAAATCACCTCGATCAGCACGGCGGCGGTGACGCCCATCCCGAGCGCCATCGAGGTCAGTACTGCGTTGGACGGATCGAGCATGAACTGCTCGCGAGCCCACGGGATCGAGAAGATCACCACGTATGCCAACGCGGACACCGTGACGAGCGCCACCCGCCACCATTCGTAGGGCCGGGCCACCACCGCGAGCACCCACAACGCTCCCACCAGCAGCGTGATGAGAGCGGCCGTCGACGCCTGGGTTTGCTCCCTCGGCGTCGCCGCCCGACCCTCGTAGGCCAGCAGATAGGACGCGAACGTCGCAATGCCGACCACCAGTCCGGACGGCAGCGCCGAAGTCATCACCCGCCGCACGAAACCGGTATGGGCGCGCTCCTTGTTGGGTGCCAGCGACAGCACGAATGCCGGGATGCCGATGGTGAACCACGCGGCGATCGTGACGTGGATGGGCTGGAACGGGAACAGCAACGGGTCGGTGCCGAAAAGCTTCGAGGACAGCCCGGCCATGCCGACCAGCACGGCGAGCAGCACCGAGTAGACGGTCTTGGTGAGGAACAGGTTCGAGACGCGTTCGATGTTGCCGATCACCCGTCTGCCCTCGCCGACGACGTACGGCAGGGTCGCGAACTTGTTGTCCAGCAACACGATCTGGGCGACCGCACGCGACGCCGAGCTGCCCGAGCCCATCGCGACGCCGATGTCGGCGTCCTTGAGCGCCAGCACGTCGTTGACGCCGTCACCCGTCATCGCCACCGTGTGGCCGCGGGACTGCAGGGCGTGCACCATGGCCCGCTTCTGGTCGGGCCGCACCCGACCGAACGTGGTGTACTCCTGCATGGTGTCGGCCAGCTCGCCGGGCTCGGACGGCAACTGGCGGGCGTCCATGGTCTCGCCGTGCAGGCCAAGGGTGCCGGCCACCGCACCGACTGACACCGCGTTGTCTCCGGAGATCACCTTGACGGTGACCTTCTGGGATGCGAAGTAGTCCAACGTGTCTCGGGCGTCGGGGCGGACCCGCTGCTCGAGCACCACCAGCGCGATCGGAGTGACCTCGCCGGGCGCATCGGGCGCGTCGACGGAGCGGTCGGACGCACCCAGCAGCAGCACCCGTAGACCCAGCGCGCCGATCCGCTCGGCCTGCTCGGCTTGCGGCGAGGCCGGGTCGAGCAGCACGTCCGGGGCGCCGATCACCCAGTGGCCGTGCTCGCCGTAGGAGGCGCCGCTCCACTTGGTCGCCGACTTGAACGGCGCCGTCGCGGTGGCGGTCCAGCCCGGTGGCATCTTGTACGCCTCGGCGATCGCGGCCATGCTGGCGTTTGGACGCGCATCGTCGGCGGCGAGCTGTGCGAGCACGTTGGCTGTGATCATTCCCCGGTCGCTTCGCTCCTGCCCGCCGGCGTCCTCGACCGCCAGAGACTTGAGATCGCTGACCCGCATACCGTTCTCGGTGAGCGTCCCCGTCTTGTCGGCGCACACCACGTCGACGCGGGCCAGGCCCTCGATGGCGGGAAGTTCCTGCACCAGACATTGCCGTCGGCCGAGCCGGACGACGCCGACGGCGAACGCGATCGACGTCATCAGGACCAGGCCTTCGGGCACCATCGGCACCAGCGCCCCGACCGTGCGCAGCACAGATTCCCGCCAGCCGGCGTCGGTGGTGAACAGCTGGGTGTAGATGATCAGCAGGCCGGCGGGGATCAGCAGGTAGGTGATGAACTGAAGGATCTTGTTGATGCCGCTGCGCAACTCGGACTTCACCAGCGTGAACTTGCTGGCCTCCTCGGCGAGCTTGGCGGCATAAGCCTCGCGGCCAACCTTCGTGGCGCGGTAGGCGCCGCTGCCGGCGACGACGAAGCTGCCCGACATGATCTTGTCGCCGACATCCTTGTCGATCGGGTCGGCCTCGCCGGTGAGCAGTGACTCGTCGACCTCGAGGTTGGCCTCCTCGAGGAGGTCGCCGTCGACGACGATCTGGTCGCCGGGACCCAGCTCGATGACGTCGTCGAGCACCACTTCGTTGGGCGACTTCGCGGCCGTGCCGGATTGCCTGCGCACCACGGGTTTCGCCTGACCGACGATGGCGAGCTTGTCCAGCATCTGCTTGGCGCGCAACTCCTGGATGATGCCGATCGCGCTGTTGGCGACGATGAGGATGCCGAAGAGTCCGTTGATCACGGACCCGGTGGCCAGCACGATGATCAGAAGTACGCCAAGGATCGCGTTGATTCGAGTGAAGACGTTCGCGCGCACGATCTCCTCGACGCTGCGCGCGGCCCTGGTGGGTACGTCGTTGGTCTTGCCCTCGGCGATGCGCTGGGCGACCTCGGCATCCGACAAGCCTGCGGCGACTGCGGTCGTCGTCATTTGGTGAAGCTCCCCATTCCGTCCTGGTCGTAGTACTCCAGCGTCAGCTTGTCACCATCGAACGTCGCCTTGGAAACGGTTCCGGGCGGTGCGTTCTCGGTGACGAACGAGAAGGTGAACACGTTGCCATCCCAATGCTTCAGCGGGACGGTGAATTTCGGGCCGAGCGCGAGGGTGAGCTCGCCATCCTCCTCGCTGACGCGGGCAGGCCCCCAGAAGTCGTTGGCGTAGCTGCCAACGAAACTCGCCAACGGGGCGGCGGGTGCGGGGTTCGCGGGCGGCTGCTTGCCGACCAGTGAGCCGACCGGCGCCTCCATCTTCTTGAAGGCGTCGTTGTAGAGCGTGAACCAGTCTTCGCGGACATCACCGAACTGGACGAGGTCGGCGAACTCGGCGGTCAGCGCCTCCGGGACGCCGGAGGGCGTGGCGTTGGTCAGCGCGACGATCGCGACGTCGGCCGACGGCAGGATGACGAAGTTCGTGCCCGAGCCAAGTTCGAAGGCGCCGGAGTGGCTGAGCTGCATGCGGGCCGCCGACGTCGAGCCGACGTTGAACCCGAAGCCGTAGAAGCCGGACCGCATTGCGGGTTCGGTGGCCGGGCTGGACACGATCTGCGGCGTCACCGCGGGCAGCAGGGCCTTGGCGTCGACGATCTGCTTGCCGTCGTAGGTGCCGTCAGCCAGCACCATCGTCAGCCAACGGGTCATGTCGTTCACCGAACTGCTGACCCCGCCGGCGGGGGCCTCGGGTTGCGGATCGCGAACGTAGAGCGGCTCGTACTTCCCATCGACGTGGATGTGGCCCAACGCGCGATCCGGCCGGGCCATGAACTCGTCGAACCGCGAACTCGTCGACGCCATGCCCAGCGGTCGGTAGAGCACGTCCTGGCTGAGGTCCTCCCACGACTTGCCCGCGCCGACGGCGACCGCCTCGGCGCCAGCGGTCAGCCCGAAGTTGGTGTAAGCATAGGAAATTCGGAACGGGTCCAGAGGCAACTGTCGCAGCCGCTCCAGGACGTACCGCCGGTCATAGCCCAGGTCCTCCAGCAGGTCGCCTGCATGGTCGGGCAGCCCGGACCGATGCGAGTACATGTCGCCGACCGTGACGATCTTCGTCACGGTCGGGTCGGACAGCGCGAACCACGGCAGCTTCTCGACGATCGGGGTGCCCCAGCTGATCGCGTTCACCCCGACCTGGTGCGCGACGACCGTCGAGCCCAGCGGCTTGGACAACGACGCCAGCTGAAACACGGTGTCGGGGTCGACCCGGTTCTCGGCGCCGTCGCCGTTGCGGATGTCCTTGACGCCGAACCCCTTGGCATACACGGTCTTTCCACCATGCACCACGGCAACCGCCATGCCGGGAATGCCCGACTTGCTCATGAGATCGGCGGCCAGGCCGTCGAGTTTCGCGACCGCGTTCTCGACGGCGTTGTCCGGCAACGGCATCGCCGGTACCAACGGTGGGGGCACGTCGGATGACGAAGGGGGGCTTGGCGGTTCGGCCCGCTCCGATGACGAACCGCATCCGACTAGCAGGGCCAGCGCGGCCAGCGCCGCGATCATCGGGCGAAACTTCGGGGAGCGGCGCACACCAGCACGCTAGCGGGTTACGCGCGCCACCATGGGTCTAACGTCGAGGTCGGCCCGGCTTCGACACGCTGGCCAGGTCTGGGAATCGCTACCTTGACACCCTCAGCCTCCGCGGCGACGAGCGTCCGCTCCACCGGTTCTGACCACGGATGCGGTGCGAGCCGGAACGTCCCCCAGTGGATCGGCACCAGCAGGCCGGTGTCGCTGACGTCGCGGTGGGCGCGGACCGCGTCCTCGGGATTCATGTGGATGTCCGGCCAGCCAGGGTGGTACGCCCCTATGGGCATCAACGTGTGGTCGAACGGACCGTGGTCGGCGCCGATGTCGGGGAAGCTCTTGGTGTATCCGGTGTCGCCGCCGAAGAAGGCCCTGTGCCGTGGGCCGATCAGCGCCCACGACGACCACAATGTGACGTTGCGGGTCAGGAACCGTCCGGAGAAGTGCCGCGCAGGGGTGCACACCAGGGTGAGTTCGCCGAGATCGGCGCTCTGGTTCCAGTCCAGCTCGACGATACGGTCGTCCGGGATGTGCCACCCCCGGAGGTGCGCGCCGATGCCCA
>JAVRPF010000886.1:0-3671 GCA_032162385.1 Mycobacterium sp. | reverse complement strand
TCCTGCCCCTTCGGGCACAACGGAGTTCAGTCGAACTAGGGGTGTGTTGCCGATGAGCTCACTGAGATGGCTCGCGATCCGCATGGGTCCATCGTGTCAGGCCCGGCGGCCGGGTACCAGGCAGGGTCTAAATCGCTCCTCGCGTCCGCACGGTCAATCTGCCTTTGGCGTCCGCACGCCTACCAGGTGACCTCTCGGATGTACTCGCCGATCTGCCGCAGTGAGCGCGTCGCCTCCTTGACCGCGGGTGCGGCCAGCTGAAACACGTGCATCTGACCGGGCCAGACCCGGACCTCCCCCGGGACGCCGGCGGCGCCCAGCATGTGCGCGGCCTTTCGTGCGTCGTTGAGCAGAACCTCCGAGCCCGACACGTGGATGAGCGTGCGGGGCAGCCCCGGCTCGATGTGATCGAGCGGCTCGTACACCTGCTCCGGTTCGCCGTCGACGATGCGGCGCTTGGCCGCCGCATCCACCAGCTCGACCAGCGCGGTGAAGGCCTTCGGCGGGAACATCGCGTCCGAATGGATGTTGGGATGCTGGGCCCGGTACTCGTTGTCGATCTCGAACAGCGGCGACATGGTCACCACCGCCGCGGGCAGTTCGCCCTCGAAGTGCAGTTTCTCGGCCAGCGCCAGCGACAGGTATCCGCCCGCCGAGTCACCGGCCAGCACGATCTGGTCGGGCTCGTATCCCTTGAGCCGCAACCACTGGTAGGCGTCCTCGCAGTCCTCCATGGCCTGCCCGATCGAATGCTTGGGGATCATCCGGTAGTTCACGACGAGCACCGGGCTGTCGGCGAACCGCGACAGCGCCGTCACCAGCCGGCCGTGCGAGTTGGCTCCGCACGTGAGGAACGCCCCGCCGTGCATGTACAGGATGACGCGACGCTTGCCGTCGGCCGGCAGGACGCCTGCGGCGCGCACCAGCTGGGCGGTGCAGTTGGGCAAACCGATCGTGGCGCGCACGGTCCCCGGAGCTGGGCGCATGACGCGTGCGGCGAA
This sequence comes from Mycobacterium sp., assembly GCA_032162385.1. Lineage (GTDB taxonomy): Bacteria > Actinomycetota > Actinomycetes > Mycobacteriales > Mycobacteriaceae > Mycobacterium. The sequence goes on along the minus strand of JAVRPF010000886.1, from coordinate 2,670 downwards.
GTCCACCAGGCCCCACGGCCAGGGCAGGCGCGGGGCGTAACTGCCAATGGTGATGGTTGGCTTGATGGTCAACATCGCGGCCAGAGCAAACAATCGCCCAGCGATGCTCGGGCCGTCCTCGACGACTTCGACCGGAGCGCCGTCGCTTACCGGAAACCGGCGGGCTTTATGCGCTCTAGCTGCGCTGATACCAACGTCAGACCTGCTCGATACCGTGCTCGGTGCGGTCATCGCCACCACTTCCTACGCCGTTGTAGTGCCCGTTGTATGACTGTTCCCAGCCGGCCCGGGTAACTTAGCTTGACACCCTACTTAGTTTTCAACAATCGAAGAATCTGATTTCGTACCGGACTTGATACCGCAATGTGACCGCCCATGCGTCATCGCCACGCGGATAAGCCGGGAACTGCCCCTAAACTGGCCGCGTGGGCATTCGTGCACCGCGTCGGTCGACCATCGCCCTGGCAGCTGCGGCCACGCTCGCTTCGACGGGCTCGGCATATGTGGGGGCGCGCAACCTGCTGAGCGAGCAGGCCAACAAGGCCCGTGAGGTGATCCCCAAGTCCTGGGAGGTCCCACCCCGCGCCGACGGCGTCTACACCCCCGGCGGCGGCCCCGTCGAGAAGTGGCAGCGCGGGGTGCCGTTCGACCTGCATCTGATGATCTTCGGCGACTCCACGGCCACCGGCTACGGCTGTCACATCGCCGATGAGGTACCCGGCGTGCTGATCGCGCGGGGTCTGGCCGAGGAGTCCGGCAAGCGGATCAGGTTGAGCACCAAGGCCATCGTCGGCGCCACCTCCAAGGGGCTGTCGGGTCAGATCGATGCGATGTTCGTGACGGGGCCGCCGCCGGATGCCGCGGTCCTGATGATCGGAGCCAACGACATCACGGCGGTCAACGGCATTGGGCCGTCGGCGCGACGGCTGGGCGCCGCGGTGCGACGGTTGCGCGGCAGCGGCGCCGTCGTCGTGGTGGGGACGTGCCCGGATTTCGGCGTCATCACCGCGATACCGCAGCCATTGCGGATGGTGGCCCGCACCCTCGGTTTGCGCCTGGCGCGCTCGCAGGCCGGCGCCGTCCGCGCCGCAGGTGGCGTGCCCGTGCCGTTCTCCGATCTGCTGGCACCCGAATTCCTCAAGGCACCCGACGTGCTGTTCTCGCCCGACATGTTCCATCCATCCGCGGCCGGATACTCCCTGGCCGCCACCCAACTGCTGCCCGCGCTGTGTAAGGCGTTGGGAGAGTTGACGAACGCCAGTACGACCGAGCCGGCGCTGAAGTCGCGGTCGGCCGATGCGGCCAGCCTGGTGTCCAGGATCGGCGGGGTCACCCGGTTGTGGCGTCGCACGACGGGCGTACCCGCGCCGATCGTCGCGCCCGCGACGAGTTAGTTTCTCCTTAGATTTCGTACAGCCGATCGACACCAGGGAGCCGTCATGCCCGAAGCCGTCATCGTCTCGACCGCCCGCTCGCCGATCGGCCGTGCCTTCAAGGGTTCGCTGGCGTCCATCAGGCCCGACGACCTGGCCACCCAGATGGTGCGGGCGGCGCTGGACAAGGTGCCCGCTCTCGACCCGCACGACATCGACGATCTGATCATGGGCTGCGGCCAGCCCGCGGGCGAGTCGGGGTTCAACATCGGCCGCACCGTCGCGGTCCAACTCGGCTACGACTTCCTGCCCGGCACCACAGTCAACCGGTACTGCTCGTCGTCGCTGCAGACCACCCGGATGGCGTTCCACGCGATCAAGGCGGGCGAGGGCAACGCGTTCATCTCCGCAGGCGTCGAGACGGTGTCGCGGTTCGGCAAGGGCAACGCCGACTCGTGGCCGGACACCAAGAATCCGCTGTACGACGAGGCCGGCAAGCGTTCGGAGAGTGCGTCGGCCGGTGCGGACGAATGGCACGATCCGCGTACCGACGGCGAGATTCCCGACGTGTACCTCGCGATGGGCCAGACCGCCGAGAACGTCGCGCTGAAGACCGGGATCAGCCGCGAGGATCAGGACCACTGGGGCGTGCGCAGCCAGAACCGCGCCGAGGAGGCCATCAAGAGCGGCTTCTTCGAGCGCGAGATCGTGCCGGTGACGCTGCCCGACGGGACGACGGTTTCCAAGGACGACGGTCCGCGCGCAGGCACCACCTACGAGGCGATCAGCCAGCTCAAGCCGGTGTTCCGGCCGAACGGCACGGTCACCGCAGGCAACGCCTGTCCCCTGAACGACGGCGCCGCGGCCCTGGTGATCACGAGCGACGCCAAGGCCAAGGAGTTGGGCCTGACGCCGTTGGCCCGCATCGTGTCCACGGGGGTGTCGGGGCTCTCGCCGGAGATCATGGGCCTTGGTCCCATCGGTGCGACCACCAATGCGCTGGCCAACGCCGGGATGTCGATCGGCGACATCGACCTGTACGAGATCAACGAGGCGTTCGCGGTGCAGGTTGTCGGCTCGGCCCGCGAGCTCGGCATGGACGTGAACAAGCTCAACGTGTCCGGCGGTGCGATCGCGCTGGGCCACCCGTTCGGCATGACCGGTGCGCGGATCACCGCCACGCTGCTGAACAACCTGACTACATACGACAAGACGTTCGGCCTTGAGACCATGTGCGTCGGCGGCGGCCAGGGCATGGCGATGGTGATCGAGCGGCTGAGCTAAGGCCACCTTCGCG
>JAVRPF010000885.1:0-4526 GCA_032162385.1 Mycobacterium sp. | reverse complement strand
GTCCGCGACGAGTCCGGACTGTCGGTCCAGCACTGCGTCAGCCGCTCCGTTCGCGATTCGGCCGGCTTGCTCGACGCAACGCGTGGCCCTGGCATCGGTGACACCGTGATCGCGCCACCGCCCGCACGCCCCTACGTCGACGAGCTCGGCGCGGACCCGGGTCGGCTGCGCATCGGCATTCTCGATCACCACCCCCAGGGCGGGTCGGTCGACGCCGAAGTCACCCATGCGACACAGGCCGTCGGCCGCCTGCTCGAATCGTTGGGACACCACGTCGAGCCGGCGTGGCCGAAGGCGTTGGAGGATAAGACCTTCGGATCGACGTTCGGTGCGCTGTGGAGCGCCAACATGGGGCTGTCGCGACGCCGCTTCGAGGATCTGCTCGGGCGCCCGCTGGAGGAGCGCGAGCTCGAGCCGCTGAACCGGGTCCAGACCGACTTCGCCAATCACTTCACTGCCGTCGACTACGGGCTCGCGTTGTCGGCCGTCGCCCAGTACCGCCGGGAGGTCCAGTCCTGGTGGTACGACGGCTGGGATCTGCTGCTTACGCCGACCGTCGCCGAGCTACCCCTCAAGCTCGGCACGATCGTCAACGACCCCGACAACCCGATGTCGGCGATGGAGCGCGCCGGCCAGTTCGTGCCGTTCACTCCCCCGTTCAACACCAGCGGCCAACCGGCCATCAGCCTCCCGCTGGAGTGGACCGCCGAGGGCTTGCCCGTCGGCGTGCAACTCGTCGCCGCCTACGGTCGCGAAGACCTCCTGGTCCGCATCGCCAGCCAGCTCGAGCAGGCAAATCCCTGGGCACACCGCACACCCGAGATGTGACCGTCAGGGGGCTCGTCCAGCCCTTCTCTTCGTTGACCTTCCGAGCCGGAGGTCGAGGGCGCTTCAGTGCCGGCGATTAGTTGCGCGCGATCATGCTCCGAGCAGCCCCTTCGCGATATGGGTGACCTGCACCTCGTTGCTTCCGGCGTAGATCATCAGCGACTTCGCGTCGCGGGCAAGCTGTTCCACCCGGTACTCGGTCATGTAGCCGTTACCACCGAACAGCTGGACAGCCTCCATCGCGACATCGGTGGCGGCTTCGGACGAGTAGAGCTTGATCGCCGACGCTTCGGCCAGCGAGAGTTCCTTACCCTCATTCGAACACTCGATGGCGCGGAACACCATGTTCTGCACGTTGATCCGGGCGATCTCCATCTTGGCCAGCTTCAACTGGATCAGCTGGAATTCGGCGATCGGCTTGCCCCACAGGATGCGGGACTTCGCGTACTCGATCGACAGGCGCTGACACTCCTCGATGATGCCGAGCGACATCGCGCCGACACCGACGCGCTCGAAGGTGAAGTTCGCGCGCGCACTCGCCCGGCCGTCGCCCTCCTTGTTCTCCTCGGTCTCGCCGAGCAGCCGGTCCTTGCCAAGGCGCACGTTGTCGAAGAACAGCTCGCCGGTCGGCGAGGAATGCATACCCATCTTCTTGGACGGTTTGGACTGGGTCAGCCCCTCCATGCCCTTGTCGAGCACGAAGGTCAGCACCGGACGGGACCGCAGATCGGTATCGCTGCCGTCGTCGAGCTTCGCGTACACGACGAGCGTGTCGGCGTAGGGCCCGTTGGTGATGAACGTCTTGTGCCCCTTGAGCAGGTAGTCCTGGCCGTCCCGCTTGACCGTGGTCTTCATGCCGCCGAACGCATCCGAGCCCGCGTCGGGTTCGGTGATCGCCCACGCCCCGACCTTGTCGAAGGTCAACAGGTCCAGTACCCAGCGTTCCTTCTGGGCGGGGGTGCCGCGGTTCATGATGGTCATCGCCGCGAGGCTGAGGCTTACCGCGGCTGCCGCCGAGATCCCTAGCGAGACCTTGCAGATCTCGCTGAAGGCCACCATCGCCATCGATATCGGCAGCTGGCTGCCGCCACTGGTGGTCTTCTTCTTCGCAGGAGGCTCTTCACCCGCGGCCAGCGCGACTGCCTTGGCCCGTTCCTTCTCGAGCTGTTTGACGAAGGCTTCGCGGGCCATCTCGTCGATGCCGAAGGCGGAGATCAACTTCCGGATGATCTCGTAGGGCGGAAGATCGCCATGCTCGAGCTCGTCGACGTGCGGGCGGATCTCCTTGTCGACGAATTCCTTGATGCTGTCCCGGATCAGCAGGTCGGTCTCGGACCACTCGATCATGGCGTACTCCTTTGTACGAGAGAGGATTTGGCTAGTTGGGCAGACGATCGGCGATGTCGTCGATCAGCCACGGTCCGTCTGTCTCGATGGTCCGCACGTCGTGCCAGCCGGCCAGGGTGGAGATCGCGCCGCCCTGCACGGCGAAGATCTGACCGGTGAGTGGGCACTTCTCGGTCGCCAGGTAGGCGACCACCGGGGAGATGTTCGCCGGGCTGAAGTAGTCGAACTCACCCTCCTCGACTTCGGCGGCGAACACCGCCCCCATACCCGGGGTGGCCAGGGTGAGCCGGGTCCGGGCGATCGGCGCGATCGCGTTCACCCGGACACCGTAGCGCTCGAGTTCTTCGGCGGCGACCAAGGTCAGCGCCGCGATGCCGGCCTTGGCGGCACCGTAGTTGGTCTGACCGGCCTGCGGCACGGTGATACCCGACGCGGACGCGGTGTTGATCACGGCGGCGATGGGCTGATTGCCGGCCTTGGACTGCGCCTTCCAGTACGCGGCCGCGTGGTGGAGCACCGCGGCGTGCCCCTTGAGGTGCACGGTGAGAACTGCATCCCACTGTGACTCCTCCATCGTGGCGAGGAAGTTGTCCCGCAGAATGCCGGCGTTGTTCACCACGACGTCCAACTGACCGAACTCGCTGACCGCCTGCTCGACGAGTGCCTGCGCGCCCGCCCAGGTGGCGACGTTGTCGATGTTGGCGACGGCTTCGCCGCCTGCGGTGATGATCTCGTCCGCGACGTCCTGCGCGGGGCCGGCATCGGCCCCTTCACCGGAGTTGTTGCCGCCCAGGTCGTTGACGACGACCGAGGCCCCTTCTCGCGCGAACAACAGTGCGTGTTCGCGGCCGATGCCACGTCCGGCACCGGTGATGACGGCAACCCGTCCTTCCAGAACTCCCATGTCGCTTCCTAATCTCTGATTTCGGCAAGACCGTCGGTGATGACGAAGTCGTCGCCGCGCGCGGTCTCGAAGGCGTACGTGGTGACGCCGTCGGTCGATCCGACCTTCCAGATGCGGGTCTCCAGGTCATCGCCAGGGATCACCATCTTGGAGAAGCGCACCGCGAACCGCTTGAGCCGGTTCACATCCGAACCGCCGACCGCGCTGAGCACCGCCCACGAGGTGAACGCCATGGTGCACAGGCCATGCCCGATGATGCCCGGCAGGCCGGCGTCCTTGGCGATGTCTTCGTCGAGGTGGATCGGCATCGGATCACCCGCGGCTGGTGCATACCGGAACGTCTGATCCTCGTCGAAATGCTGGACGAGCTTCGCGACCGGTGCCTGCTCGTGCAGAGCGGGGTCGAACTTGTGGCTCGGGCTCAGTTCGCCGATCTTCTTGCCTGCGTTGAAACCGCGGACGAACGTGGTGACGAACTGCTCGTTGACCAGTTCGCCGTCCTCGGTTCGGCACTCGAGCACGATCGTTGCGCGGGTGCCGTTGTCGAGGCCTTCGTAGCCGGTCATCTTGCCGCGTGAGACCAGCTTGTCCCCGGGCTTGATCGGCCGGCGGAAGTGGAAGTCCTGCTCGCCGTGGACGACTCGCGGGATCAGCTCCACCGGCATCACATCGACTGCCGGGACCAGCAGTGACTCGAACACCGGGACGATGGCGAACACCGGGTTCGCGACATCACCGTTGCGGTGCGCCGGGATCGGGTCGTTGGTGGCCTCCGCGTACTTGACGAGCCGATCCCTGGTGACCTCGAATGTCTCCTCGTCGGACCAGACGTCCAAGCCGGCGTCGTCGAATTCCAGCTCCTCGGTCATGGTCACGACGCTGCGGTGGCGAGGTTGTCGAGTTGCTCGACGGACTTGGCGAGCTGCTTGCCGAAGCCCTTCTCCACAGCCTTGCCAAGCGCTCCCTTGATCAGCGCGCCCTCGAAATCGCCGACCACCGAGAACTCGGTGCCCACGTCGGCCGGCTCGACGATGAAGGAGAACTCGACCTTGACACCGGCCATGCCGGTCCCGGCCATCGTGATCTTCTTGCCGTCGTCGTATTCCACGATGTTCCATTCGAGTTTGTTGGCCATGCCGAGCATCTCGATCTTCTCGACCAGGCGGGCGCCCTCGCTCAGTGCGGCAGGCGGCTCCTCGAGCCAACCCGTGTGGACGGTGAACCACTTCTCCCAGGTCTGCGGGTCGGCGATGACGGCCCACACCGCATCGGGGGTGGCTGTCAGGGTCTTCGTTGCTTCGACGTGTCCCACTTGAATTCTTCCTCGTTGAGTGTTGGTGGTATTACCTGCGATTCGGAGAGCTTCTAGCGCTCGGCCCGCTGGTAGGCGGTGACGACGGCCGCGCCGCCGAGACCGATGTTGTGCTGCAGGGCGGCAGTCACGCCC
>JAVRPF010000884.1:0-6940 GCA_032162385.1 Mycobacterium sp. | reverse complement strand
ACCTCCGGCGAAGTGTTCCTGCGGGGGCGAGTGGGCGAACGGTTCTGTGCCCGCAACTCCGGCGCGCTGGCCGTCGTCGAGGGTGTCGGCGACCATGCCTGCGAGTACATGACCGGTGGGCGCGTAGTGGTGCTTGGCAAGACGGGCCGCAACATGGCTGCGGGCATGTCGGGTGGCATCGCGTTCGTGCTCGGCCTTGACCCGGCCATGGTCAACATCGAGATGGTCGAACTGCAGAGGCTCGAACCGGAGGATCTGGTGTGGCTGCACGAGGTCGTCACGCGGCACTCCAACCTCACCGGCAGCACGTTGGCCAAGTCGTTGTTGTCCGACTGGCCGAGGCGCAGTGGGCAATTCACCAAGATCATGCCCACCGACTACCAGCGGGTCCTGCAGGCCACCAGAATGGCGAAGGCCGAGGGGCGCGATGTGGACACCGCGATCATGGAGGCGAGCCGTGGCTGACCCGACCGGCTTCCTGAAGGTCGCCAAGATCGAGGCGGCCAAGCGCCCGGTCGACGAACGGGTGGGCGATTGGCACGAGGTCTACGAACGACAGGATCCGCGCGAACGGGCCGGCGAGGTCTCGCAGCAAGCGCGTCGCTGCATGGACTGCGGAATCCCGTTCTGCCACTCGGGAACCGCAGGCTGTCCGCTGGGAAACCTCATCCCCGAGTGGAACGATCTGGTCCGGCGCGGGCGGTGGGACGCGGCGAGCGACCGCCTGCACGCCACCAACAACTTCCCGGAATTCACCGGTCGGTTGTGTCCTGCGCCGTGCGAGGCGGCGTGCGTGCTGTCCATCGCCGATGAGGAGACCGGTGGCGCCGTCACGATCAAGCGGATCGAGCAGACGATCGTCGACCACGCCTGGATGTACGGCATCATCGAGCCCCAGCCGGCCGCCATCTCCACCGGCAAGAGCGTGGCCGTGGTGGGCTCCGGGCCTGCGGGGCTGGCCGCCGCTCAACAGCTCACCCGCGCCGGCCACGACGTCACGGTCTATGAGCGTGACGATCGCCTCGGCGGCCTGATGCGCTACGGCATCCCCGAATACAAACTGGAGAAGTCCACCCTGAATCAGCGCCTGGCCCAGATGCGCGCCGAGGGCACGCGTTTCGTGACCGACTGCGAGGTCGGCGTGGACTTGAGCGTCGAGGCGCTGCGGGACCAGCACGACGCGGTGGTGCTGGCCGTCGGAGCGCTGCGTGCCCGCGACAACGACGTCGAAGGGCGCGACCTGGCCGGCGTGCACCTGGCGATGGAGCACCTGGTGCCCGCCAACAAGGAGTGCGAGGGTGACGGCGCCTCCTCGATCTCGGCCAAGGACAAACACGTGGTGATCATCGGCGGCGGGGACACCGGCGCCGATTGCCTCGGCACCGCGCACCGGCAGGGTGCGAAGTCGGTCACCCAGCTCGACTACAACGCGGAGCCGCCCGGGCAGCGCGACGAGTCGCGGTCGCCGTGGCCGACGTGGCCGATGGTGCTACGGACCTCACCCGCCCACGCGGAGGGCGGTGCGCGCCGCTACGAGGTTGCGGTGCAGCGGTTCCGGGGCGACGAGAAGGGGAACTTGCTGGCGATGGAGATCGCCGAGGTCAAGGTGGAGCGTGATGGGCAGGGCCGTCGGCGCATCACGCCGGTCGGCGGGACGATCGAGATCCCCTGCGAGCTCGCACTTCTCGCGATCGGATTCGAGGGTGTCGAGCACATGGCGCTGCTCGACGGCCTCGGGCTGACACTCAACGGGCGGGGGGCGTTGGGGTGCGGTTCCGACTGGCAGACCGACGCTCCTGGGGTGTTCGTGTGCGGTGACGCGCATCGGGGCGCTTCGTTGATCGTGTGGGCCATCGCGGAGGGACGCAGCGCTGCCCACGCCGTGGACACCCATCTGATGGGCGACTCGGACCTGCCCGAGCCCGTGAAGCCGGGCGCGCTCCCGCTGGCCGTCGTCTGAATCGATTAACGACTATGCTGAGTTTCCGTGACTAGACGCGGAAAGATCGTCTGTACGCTTGGCCCGGCCACCGCCACCGATGAGATGGTGAATGCCCTGGTCGAGGCGGGGATGGACGTCGCAAGGCTGAACTTCAGCCACGGTGACTACGCCGACCACGAATCCAACTACAAGCTGGTACGCGCAGCCTCGGACACGACCGGCCGCGCCGTAGGCATCATGGCCGACCTTCAGGGGCCGAAGATCCGGCTCGGCCGCTTCGCCGACAGCCCGACGGTCTGGGCAGCCGGCGAGACGGTGCGGATCACCGTCGAGGACTGCGAAGGCATGCACGACCGCGTGTCGACGACCTACAAGCGGTTGGCCCAGGACGCCACGCCCGGTGACCGGGTCCTCGTCGACGATGGCAACATCGGGCTGGTCGTCGAGAGCATCGATGGGGATGACGTGATCTGCACGGTCACCGAGGGCGGCAAGGTCAGCAACAACAAGGGCATGTCGCTGCCTGGCATGAACGTCTCGGCCCCCGCGCTGTCGGAGAAGGACATCGAGGACCTGGAGTTCGCGTTGCGCCTCGGCGTGGACCTGGTCGCCCTGTCGTTCGTGCGGTCGCCGGCCGATATGGAGTTAGTCCACGAGGTGATGGACAGGGTCGGCCGGCGGGTGCCCGTGATCGCCAAGCTGGAGAAGCCAGAGGCGATCGACAACCTCGAGGCCGTCGTGCTGGCGTTCGACGCCATCATGGTCGCCCGCGGCGATCTGGGCGTCGAACTGCCACTCGAGGAGGTCCCGCTGGTTCAGAAGCGGGCCATCCAGATGGCCAGGGAGAACGCCAAACCCGTCATCGTGGCCACCCAGATGCTCGAGTCGATGATCGAGAACTCGCGGCCCACCCGCGCCGAGGCGTCCGACGTCGCCAACGCCGTGCTGGACGGCGCCGACGCAGTGATGCTCTCCGGCGAGACGTCGGTGGGCAAGTACCCGCTGGAGGCAGTCAGGACGATGGCCCGCATCGTCACCGCCGTCGAGCAGAACTCCACTGCCGCGCCGCCGCTGGCCCACGTGCCGCGCACCAAGCGGGGCGTCATCTCTTACGCCGCCCGCGACATCGGCGAACGTCTGGACGCCAAGGCGCTAGTGGCATTCACCCAGTCCGGCGACACCCTGCGGCGGCTGGCCCGCCTCCACACCCCGCTGCCGCTGCTGGCGTTCACCCCGTTGCCCGAGGTCCGCAGCCAGCTCGCGCTGACCTGGGGCACGGAGACCTTCATCGTGCCGCACATGGCGACCACCGACGGGATGATCCGCCAGGTCGACGAGTCGCTGCTGGCGTTGGGCCGGTACAAGCGCGGGGACCTGGTGGTCATCGTCGCTGGCGCTCCGCCGGGCACAGTAGGCTCGACCAACCTGATCCACGTGCACCGGATCGGGGAGGACGACCACTAGGAGGCCTTGAGTGTCTGCCGGCGACCTCGCTGAGCTGCTGGCGGTGCTCGACCTCCACCGCGTCGACGACGGCACCTTCACCGGTGCGCACCCGAGCAAGAACCCGATCCGGACGTTCGGCGGCCAGATGATGGCGCAGGCGTTCGTCGCGGCGAGTCGGACACTCCGCAACGAGCTGCCGCCCAGTGCGCTGTCGATGCACTTCATCGCGGGCGGTGACCCGGCGAAGGATCTGGAGTTCCACGTCGTGCGACTCCGCGACGAACGCCGGTTCGCCAACCGACGGGTCGACGTGATGCAGGACGGCGTGCTGTTGGGCTCGGCGTTGGTGTCGCATCTGTCGGGTGGACACGGCCTCGAGCACGACGTCGACGCACCGACCGTCCCCGCCCCGCACGACCTGCCGACGATCGACGAGTTGTTGCGCGGCTACGAGGAAACGGTGCCGCACTTCGTCAGCGCGCTGCGACCGATCGAGTGGCGGTACACCAACGATCCGGCCTGGGTCATGCGGGACAAGGGGGAGCGGCTGCCCCACAACCGGGTGTGGCTCAAGACCGACGGCCCGATGCCCGACGACCCGGTGTTGCACACCGCGGCGCTGGTGTACTCGTCGGATACGACGGTGCTCGACTCGATCATCACCACCCACGGCCTGTCGTGGGGTTTCGACCGCATCTTCGCGGTCACGATGAACCACTCGGTGTGGTTCCACCGGCCGATCCGATTCGACGACTGGGTGCTTTACGCGACGTCTTCGCCGGTGGCGGCGGATTCGCGTGGCCTCGGAACGGGGCACTTCTTCGACGAATCCGGGCGCGTCCTGGCCACCGTCGTACAGGAGGGAATCGTCAAGCACTTCCCAGGATCTCGGTCCTAGCGGGCGTATCGTTAGCTGGGTGGACGAGTCAGCCGTACACGTGGCCAACGCCAGGTTGCGGGCCCGCGAGCGGATCGTGGTGCACGTGCACTCCCCGGCGGCCCGGTGGATCAGTTCTCTCGCGCTACTGAGCGTGTTCGGTTGGCTGATCCTGATGTTGCTCCACGACCATCGGGAGCCGGAGTGGGTGCTGACGATCTTCGTCGCGGTGGCATTCATCGCCCGCGGCATCTTCCTTGGCAGGCCGGTGACGGCGGCACACGCCGGGATGGCGTTGGCTCTGCTGGTCGCCTGCTTCGCGGCGCGGGTGGTGTTCGTCGAGGCGTTGGGCAACGCGTTCATGATCGCCGCGGGCGTGGCACTGATGTGGCCGACCGCCGCCCGGCCCAATCCCGCTGACCGGGCCAAGGTTTGGGCCCTGGTTTCCGCGACGACGGGTGACCCCGTCGCCCCGTTTGCCATGCATGCGACGAAGTGTCATCACTTCAACTCCGACGGCACCGCGGCGATCGCGTACCGCACCCGGGGCGGCTATGCGGTGGTCAGTGGCGACCCGATTGGTGACGAAGCCCAATTCCCCGATCTGGTTCGCGATTTCGTCGGGACGTGTCACGCCTGGGGTTGGCGCATAGTGGTGCTCGGCTGCAGCCATCGTCGGTTGGGCCTGTGGTCGGACGCCGCGGTGATCGGGCAGGTGCTGCGACCGGTGCCGATCGGACGTGACGTGGTGATCGACGTGGCCGGCTTCGACATGGTCGGCCGCAGGTTCCGCAACCTGCGCCAGGCGGTGCAGCGCACCAGGAATTCCGGCGTCACCACCGAGATCGTCGCCGAGCAGGGCCTCGATCCCGACCTGCTCGTCGAACTGACCGAGGTACTGCTGGCATCGCCCAGGGGTTCACGTACGGAACGCGGCTTTTCGATGATCCTCGACGGCGCACTGGAGGGTTGCCATCCCGGAATCCAGTTGATCATCGCCCGCGACGAGCACGGTCGGGTGCAGGGCTTCCATCGGTACGCGACGGCCGGGCATGGCAGCGATGTCACTCTGGACGTGCCGTGGCGTCGACGGGGCGCCCCCAACGGCATCGACGAGCGATTGACCGTCGACATGATCGGTGCTGCTAAACAGCAAGGTGCCGTGCGGCTTTCGCTCGCGTTCGCCGCGTTTCCGGAGATCTTCGACGACGGGAACCGCGGCTGGATTCGGAGTCTGTTCTACACCGCGATCCACCTGGGCGACGCGCTCATCGCGCTGGAGTCGCTGTACCGGTACCTGCGCAAGTTCCACGCGTTGGGCGACCGGCGGTACGTGCTGCTGTCGCTGACACAGGTGGTGCCGCTGCTGGCCGTGCTGCTGTCGCTGGAGTTCATGCCGCGCCGACGGCACCTGACCGGCTAGGGCCCGGTTAGGGAGTTGGCGTGACGGTGATGCTGAACTGGTTCTCCATGCGCTCGCGAAGCCGGTCGGCGCACCCCTCGACGGCCTTCGGGTCCGAGCCGGCGCTGGCCACGCAGTCGAGATAGTCGGTACCGCCGACTTCGGAGAACGCACCCATCCAGATGGGGATGAAGACGAGCGACAGGATGACGGCGAGCACGCCGAGGACGACTCCGGCGATTGCGACGCTCCCGTTGGTGGCCTGGCCGCGCTTCGCGCGGCCCCGGCCGAGGATCCCGATGATCACCGCGACGACGCCGAGCACGACGCCGCCGATCACCGTCCAGCAGAACACCAGACCGAGGATGGCGATGACGAGTGCTGCGATGCCGAGGCCGTTCTTCGGCCCTGTCGGCGGCGGTTGATAGCCGCCGTAGTAGGGCTGCTGCGGCGGTGGAGGATATCCGCCGGGATACCCGGTCATGACTGGTGAGGGTACGCGACCGGGCCCAACGACAGAACCCGACAGGAGATGTCATCGGGAAGATGATGGGTCGCTACCACGACGGTGCGGTCGGCAGGGAACAGTCCGTCCGGGGTGAGCAAGTCGATGAGGATGCGCGCGCCGTCGGCGGAGTCGAGGTGTTCGGTCGGCTCGTCGAGCAGCACGATCGGGAAGGTCGAGACGAGGGCGCGCGCCAGGAGCAGCCGCCTGCGCTGGCCTGCCGACACCGCGGTGGCGCCACCAGGCAGGACGGTGGACAGTCCCTGGGGCAGGCCGTCCAGCCACGGCTGGAGCCCCACGCGCGCCAATGCCGAGCTCAGTTCGGCGTCGGTGGCGTCGCCACGGGCGACCAGCAAGTTGTCGCGCACCGTGGTGTCGAACAGGTGCGCGTCCTCGGCGAAGAAGGCGGCGGGCAGGAGCGCAGCGACCGGGGGATGAAGAGACGCCTCCTGCTCGGCCGCGACGGCCATCAACAGCGTGGTCTTTCCGCAGCCGCTGGGACCGATGACGGCCAGCCGGTCGCCGGGTCGAACCTCGATGGGCGCCACCGCCGGTCGTTCGCGTCGGGTCGGGTCTGGTTCGGTGAGTTCGATCAGACGGCGGGTGGCGATCCGGGCGCGGGTCAGTTGCGTGGTCGCCTCGAACGCCGACAGCGGCAGAAGCATGAGGATCGCCAGGGTCGTCGGACCGACCAACGGCGCCAACGAGATTCACGCGATCAGCGCACCGAGGACGCTCGTGCCCAGCGCGAGGGTCGGAACTGCCGCG
>JAVRPF010000883.1:0-3616 GCA_032162385.1 Mycobacterium sp. | reverse complement strand
GCGGGCGCCGTGTTCGCAGGCAACATCGGTGCCGAGAACCGCTACGAGTACACGGTGATCGGTGATCCGGTCAACGAGGCCGCCCGGCTGGCCGAGACCGCGAAGACCACCCCCGGCAGGGCCGTCGGCCGCCGAGGCCGCGATCGACCGTGCCGCCGACGCCGAGCGGCAGTGTTGGGCGGAGCACGGCTCGGTCGAGCTTCGTGGTCGCTCCGAAGCGACGCCGATCTCGGTGCCCCGCGGCGACAATGGCGGACATGACTGACGTCCAACCGTTCCGCATCGATGTTCCCGACGACGTTCTCGTCGACCTGCGCCGCCGCCTGGCCGCCACCCGCTGGCCCGAAGCCGAGTGCGTCGACGACTGGAGTCAGGGCATGCCGTTGGCGTACACCCGCGACCTCGCGGCGTACTGGGCAGGTGACTACGACTGGCGGACAAGCGAAGCCGCGCTGAACCGCTACGCCCAGTTCACCACCGAGATCGACGGCCTGGACTTCCACTTCGTGCACCAGCGCTCCCCGCACCCCGACGCCTTCCCGCTCGTCATCACCCACGGCTGGCCCGGATCGATCGTCGAGTTCGGCAAGGTCATCGCGCCCCTCACCAACCCGACCGCCCACGGCGGGCGCGCCGAGGACGCATTCCACGTGGTGTGCCCGTCGCTGCCCGGTTACGGCTTCTCCGGCAAGCCGAGCGCGACCGGCTGGAACACCGGCAGGATCGCCCGGGCGTGGGAGACGCTGATGGTCCGCCTCGGCTACGACCGCTACGGCGCCCAGGGCGGGGACTGGGGCGCCGCGGTGACCACCGACATCGGTCGCAACGTCGGGCACTGCGTCGGAATCCACACCAATATGCCGATCGGCAGGCCACCGACGGGCGCGCTGGAGAATCCCACCGAGGAGGAGAAGGACGCGCTGGCGGCGCTGGCCGACTTCCAGAAACAGGACTCCGGTTACTTCAAGCAGCAGGGCACTCGACCGCAGACGCTCGGCTACGGCCTGCTGGACTCCCCCGCCGCGCAGCTGGCCTGGATCGTCGAGAAGTTCTGGTCGTGGACCGACTGCGACGGTCACCCCGAGAATGCGCTCAGTCGCGACGAACTTCTCGACAACGTGACGCTGTACTGGGTGACCGGCACCGGCGCGTCGTCGGCACGGCTGTACTGGGAGAGCATGGCGGCCTTCGGGCCCGGCGGCCGGGTGGAGCTGCCGACGGGTGTGGCGTCCTTTCCCAAGGAGATCGGCCGCACGCCCAGGTCGTGGTGCGAGGCGAACTACAACATCACCCACTGGACGAAGATGCCGCGCGGCGGACACTTCGCCGCCTTCGAACAACCCGAGTTGTTCGTCGAGGACGTGCGAAAGTTCTTCGGGACGGTGCGCTGAGTGCCGCTAAGTCTCGGCTGCCTCGCCGCTGCCGCCACGCCGTGCCCGTAACACGAACGCCGCCAACGCCAGAACGAGCACCACGGCTCCGAGCACACCGATCTCTACCACTGCGCGGGAGAATTCGGGTCCCTTCTCCAAGAGGGTCGCGGCCTCCACCGAGAGCACCACGATCTCCTTGATTCCGGCGAGAATGCCGACGATCAGGAACGGCTCGGCGACGATCTCGTGTGACCGCAGGCAGGCGCGAACCGCATACAGCAGTTCCACGAAGATGAAGATCAGCAGGAGTCCGTCGAGGATCTCCAGCATGACGGTCGATGTAGGCGCGCTGCGAAGTCGCAACATGGTGTTGAACTGCGCCACCAGCAGCGCGACGGAGCCGATGACCAAGACGACGGCGATCGACCAGTAGACGGCGTCCTCGAGTCCGCTCAGGACCCGGTCGGCCAGTCGCTGCCGTCCTTCTTCGCTACCGTCCTCGTCAGTCGACTTAGCCACCGCGCAACCTCGTGGTCCATTCGGGTCAAGGCCCAGTACCCGGCCGACCCGTCAGCCAAACGATCGCCGAACCGCCCCATTAGCGTCAGACACTGACCAACGCCTTCGAATTGCGAGACCATGCCGGAGTTGGCGCCCTAGGTCAGCGACGCCGAAACCTGGGCGGTCCGCAAGCAGCTGTACGAGGAGCTGCTGGCGCAGCCGGACACCTTGCTGCTGCTGGCGTTCGACGAAACGGCGGCGATCGGCTACGGCCTGGCCCACGTACTGGCACTCGAGGACAGCTGGATCCCCGACACCTGGCAGACCGGCCAGCGGATCGGCGAGACCGAGTCGCTCAGCGTGCTTCCGGAGTATCGCGGCAGTGGGCTGGGCTCGTTGCTGCTCGACCGGCTCGAGGCGCATCTTCGTGCCCGTAGTTGGCGGGACCTGATCCTCGGCGTCCTACCGGGTAACGACGACGCGATCCGGCTATACGGACGGCGCGGATACCGGCCGACCTGGCTCTACCTGTCTCGGTTCGAGGGCAGGGGCTAACCGCTCATCGCCGCAGCCGGACAAACCGGTAGCCGCCGTAGATCAACAGTGCGACAAGGAAATTGACGAAGTACGCGACGTCGGCGCCGTGCCACGCCACGGCGACGGGCCCCTGATAGATCGAGGTGTCCATGAACGGGATGGCCGCGGCGTAGGCGACCACGAACGCCACCAGCGCGACCACGGCGTCGGGCCTCGCGGTCTGCTCGACGTCGGGATCCACGGTGGCCCGTCCGCGGCTGCGGATCCGCCAGTCCACGGCGACCACCGCCACGAAAGCGGGAATCCAGTAGCTGATCACCAGCAGCACGTTCTGGAACCTGGCCGCGGTGTCGGCGGCATGCAGCCAGAGGATCAGGCCGAACGCCAGCACGGTGACCACCAACGAGGACAGCGGCCTGCGCACCCGCACGCCGAGCGTCTGCAGGGCCAGCGACCCGCTGTAGTCGTTCATCACACCCGAGCCGACCGACGCGAGAGCGATGACGAGTAGAGCCAGCCCGCCGAGGACGCCACCACCCATCACCGACCGCACCCCCTCTGCCGTCTGCTCGGACACCAGCTCACCAGCCGCGATGCCGATGCCCTGAACGAACACGTACGCCAGCACGATCCCCGCGAACGTGCAGCCGAACACCCGCGTCCGGGACGAGTCCGCCGGGAGGTATCGGCTGAAGTCCGACGCGTAGCTGGCCCACGACACCGCCAGGCTGAGCGCGATCGTCACCTCGAGCACGAAGGCGCCGGCCAGGTCAGCGCCCTGCACGGTCGGCGGCGTAACCACGTCGTGTCCGCCGACCAGCTTGACCGCGAAGACCACGAAGGTGAGGAAGAGGACGACGGTCAGCACGGCCTGCAACCGATGGATGACCTCGTAGCCGAAGAAGCCGACCACCCCTTGCACCCCCAGCACGATCAGCACGGCCGCCCAGAACGGGATGCCCAACAACACGGCCAACGCCTCGCCGCCGAACAACCCGACCAGCGCGTCCCACGCGATCGAGGACAGCCACTGCAGCGCAGCGGGGAGCTTGACCGCCCCACCGAACGCCATCCGCGCCGCAGGCAGCTGCGCGGTTCCGGTGCGGGGACCCCAGGTGGAGAGGTAACCGACGATGAGGGATCCGAGCACGGTGCCGATGACCATCGCGAGCAATCCCAGCCAGAAGCCGAGGCCCAACGTGATC
>JAVRPF010000882.1:0-4293 GCA_032162385.1 Mycobacterium sp. | reverse complement strand
CTCTACAGCCGGATCTTCCGCAACAACATCCTGGCCTCCGGCGTCGTCCCACAGATTTCGCTGATCATGGGCGCCGCCGCGGGCGGGCACGTCTACTCCCCCGCGCTGACCGACTTCGTCATCATGGTCGACCAGACCAGCCAGATGTTCATCACCGGGCCCGACGTCATCAAGACGGTCACCGGTGAGGAAGTGACGATGGAGGAGTTGGGCGGCGCGCACACCCACATGGCCAAGTCGGGGACGGCGCATTACGTCGCCTCCGGCGAACAGGACGCCTTCGACTACGTCCGCGAGCTGTTGGGCTATCTGCCACCCAACAGCGCCGCCGAGCCGCCGCGCTATCCGGCCCCGCCGCACCCGGGCGCCGTCGAGGACAACCTCACCGAGGAGGACATAGAGCTCGACACGCTGATCCCGGACTCCCCCAACCAGCCCTACGACATGCATGAGGTCATCACCCGGATCCTCGACGACGACGAGTTCCTCGAGGTGCAGTCCGGCTACGCGACCAACATCATCGTCGGGTTCGGTCGCGTCGACGGCCGCCCGGTGGGCATCGTGGCCAACCAACCGACTCAGTTCGCCGGCTGCCTGGACATCAACGCCTCGGAGAAGGCCGCCCGGTTCGTGCGGACCTGTGACTGCTTCAACGTCCCGATCGTCATGCTGGTGGACGTGCCGGGCTTCCTGCCGGGCACCGACCAGGAGTTCAACGGCATCATCCGCCGCGGCGCCAAGCTGCTCTACGCCTACGGCGAGGCCACCGTGGCCAAGATCACCGTGATCACCCGCAAGGCCTACGGCGGCGCCTACTGCGTGATGGGGTCCAAGGACATGGGCTGCGACGTCAACGTCGCCTGGCCGACGGCCCAGATTGCCGTGATGGGCGCTTCCGGCGCCGTCGGCTTCGTCTACCGCTCCCAGCTCAAAGAGGCCGCCAAAAATGGCGAGGACGTCGACTCACTGCGGCTGGAACTGCAGCAGGATTACGAGGACACTCTGGTGAACCCGTACATCGCGGCCGAACGAGGCTACGTCGATGCGGTGATCCCGCCCTCGCACACGCGGGGTTACGTCGCCGCCGCCCTGCGACTGCTGGAGCGCAAGGTCGTCCAGCTGCCGCCCAAGAAGCACGGCAACATCCCGCTGTGACCGAGGAGAGCGAAGGCACCGTGAGCCAGGACGCCGAGATCCACGAACCCGTGATCAAGGTCCTCAAGGGCAGGCCCACCGACGAAGAATTGGCGGCGCTGGTGACCGTGCTGGGCGGCGCATCCGGTGGTGGACAGGTGGACGGCGGCCCGCAGGTGCGCGACCTGTGGGGCCATCCGGTCGACAAGCTGCGCTACGCGACGTTCAGTTGGGAGCGCGTGACCCAGGTGGAGCGCACGCACATCCGTCGATGACGCGCGTCGTGCTGGCGTCGGCCTCGCCCGGTCGGCGCCGGGTGTTGCGGCAGGCGGGTATCGATCCGCTGGTGATCGTGTCGGGTGTGGACGAGGACGCGGTCGTCGCGGCGCTGCCTGAGAACACCGGTCCGGCCGAGATCACGCTGGCGCTGGCCCGCGCCAAGGCCGGCGCGGTGGCGCGGACACTGGAAGCCCCGCTGGCCGCCGACTGCGTCGTGATCGGGTGTGACTCGATGCTGTACCGCGGCGGAAGACTTTGGGGCAAGCCGGAATCGGAGCCCGCGGCACTGCAGGGCTGGCAGGACATGGCGGGCCAGTCCGGTGAGCTCTACACCGGTCACTGCGTGATCCGCATGCGCGACAATCGGATCGAGCAGGACGTCGCCGACGTCGCGGTCACCGGAGTCGATTTCGGCAGGCCCTGCCCCGAGGACCTGGCGGCCTACGTCGGCAGCGGCGAGCCGACCGCGGTCGCCGGTGGCTTCACCCTCGACGGCCTGGGCGGCTGGTTCGTCGACGGCGTGCACGGCGACCCGTCGTCGGTGATCGGCCTCGGCCTGCCGTTGATGCGCCGCCTGTTCGAGCGCGTCGGCCTGTCGGTCACGCGACTCTGGGCCGACAACCCGGTGCGCTGATCCCGTGGTACCGGTCGAATCAAGCGTCGCTGCGGAGCTGACACGCGTTAGGCTCAGGGTGTGCCGCTACCTGCAGATCCCAGCCCCGAGCTTTCCGCGTACGCCCACCCCGATCGGCTGGTAACCGCCGACTGGCTTGCAGGCAACATCGGCCGGCCCGGTCTGGCCATCGTGGAGTCGGACGAGGACGTCCTGCTCTACGACACCGGCCACGTTCCCGGCGCGGTCAAGATCGACTGGCACACCGACCTCAACGACCCTCACGTCCGCGACTACATCAACGGCGCGCAGTTCGCCGCGCTGATGGATCGCAAGGGCATCAGCCGCGACGACACCGTCGTCATCTACGGCGACAAGAGCAACTGGTGGGCGGCGTACGCGCTATGGGTCTTCACCCTGTTCGGCCACCCCGACGTCCGACTGCTCGACGGCGGGCGCGATCTGTGGGTCAGCAATGGCCGCGACACCACGCTGGAGGTGCCCGGCAAGCAGACCACGGGCTACCCGGTGGTCGAGCGCGAGGACGCCGCGATCCGGGCCTTCAAGGACGACGTGCTCGGCATCCTCGGGACGCAGCCGCTGATCGACGTGCGCTCGCCGCAGGAGTACACCGGCGAGCGGACCCACATGCCCGACTACCCCGAAGAGGGCGCGCTGCGCGGTGGCCACATCCCCACCGCGAAGTCGATCCCGTGGGCCAAGGCGGCCGACGACAACGGACGGTTCCGCAGCCGCGCCGAACTCGACGACCTGTACGCGTTCCTCACACCGGACGACAAGACGGTCGTGTACTGCCGCATCGGCGAGCGGTCCAGCCACACCTGGTTCGTCTTGACCCATCTGCTCGGTCTGCCGGGAGTGCGCAACTACGACGGCTCGTGGACCGAGTGGGGCAACGCGGTGCGGGTGCCCGTCGCGGTCGGGTCCGAACCAGGCGGAGCGCCAGGCTCCTCATGACCATGGTGTCTCGGCTGCCGGCAGCCTTAGCCGAGGTCGTGTCCGACTTCGCCGACATGCAGGGTCAGGACAAGTTGGCGCTGCTGCTGGAGTTCGCGAACGAATTGCCGCCACTGCCTGCCGACCTCGAAGAAGCGGCCATGGAGCCGGTGCCCGAATGTCAGTCGCCGCTCTTCCTGCATGTCGACGCCTCGGACCGCGCGCACGTCCGGTTGTTCTTCAGCGCCCCGGCAGAAGCACCGACGACGCGTGGATTCGCCGCGATCCTGGCCACCGGGCTCGACGACCACACGGCCGACGAGATCCTGGCCGTGCCCGACGACTTCTACTCCGAACTGGGCCTCGCCGCGTTGATCAGCCCGCTGCGGCTTCGTGGCATGTCGGCTATGTTGGCCCGGATAAAGCGGCGCTTACGGGAAGGGCGACAGTAACTCGTTGGGCTTTGGTAGGGCACCGGCTCGGCGGACCCCGACCTGGGCGCATAAACTGCCCCCGATACATTCTTAAAGACGTTTCTTAGAGACACATGCCATCAGGAGGCGCAGTGCCCAGCCACGCCAGCTCGAAGATCACCAAGGTGCTCGTCGCCAACCGCGGTGAGATCGCCGTCCGGGTGATCCGGGCGGCCAAGGACGCCGGGCTGGCCAGCGTGGCGGTGTACGCCGAACCCGACGCCGACGCCCCACACGTGCGGCTCGCCGACGAGGCGTTCGCCCTTGGCGGTCAGACCTCGGCCGAGTCGTACCTGGTGTTCGAGAAGCTTCTCGACGCGGCCGAGAAGTCCGGCGCCAACGCGATCCACCCCGGCTACGGATTCCTCTCGGAGAACGCCGAATTCGCGCAAGCCGTCATCGACGCGGGCCTGATCTGGATCGGTCCGAGCCCGCAGTCGATTCGCGACCTCGGCGACAAGGTCACTGCGCGCCACATCGCCGCGAAGGCGCAGGCACCGTTGGTCCCCGGTACCCCCGAACCGGTGAAGGATGCCGACGAGATCGTCGCCTTCGCCAAGGAATACGGCGTGCCGATCGCCATCAAGGCGGCATTCGGTGGCGGCGGCCGCGGCATGAAGGTGGCCCGCACCATCGAGGAGATCCCCGAATTATTCGACTCCGCGACCCGCGAGGCCGTCTCGGCATTCGGTCGCGGCGAGTGCTTCGTCGAGCGCTACCTCGACAAGCCGCGCCACGTCGAGGCCCAGGTGATCGCCGACCAGCACGGCAACGTCATCGTCGCGGGCACCCGCGACTGCTCGCTACAGCGCCGCTTCCAGAAGCTGGTCGAGGAGG
>JAVRPF010000881.1:0-7665 GCA_032162385.1 Mycobacterium sp. | reverse complement strand
GAGATCGACATTCGCATCGACGACTCCGGGGTGGGCGCCGAATTCGTCCGACGGCTCTGGTGGCGGGCGACGGTGCCGCTTCCCGTCGATCCGCTGCCGCACACCCTCGTCGCGGCCTACGTAACCGATGTTTACATGATCGACCCCGCGCTGCGGGTGCACGGCCTCTCGATGAAGGGACGTACTCACCGCAGCGGCACGACGGACTCTTCGATCTGGTTCCACCGGCCGGTACGCGCCGATCGGTGGAATCTGCTGGAGTCGCGCTCACCCGCGGCGGCGCGCGGGCGCGGCGTGATCACCGCCAGTCTGATCGGGGCCGACGGCGCCATCGTGGCCACGCTGGCGCAGGAGGGACTGACGGCCGAGCGGGAGCAGCCGCCCAACTGACGGGCGCGTCCTTCGGCGGATCAGCCCTCCTGCCGGATCGAAAGCCACTCCTCGAGGCTGATGCCGAAGGCACGTGCTTGACAGAGTTCGGCGTTGCGCTGCCTGCCGATCGCCGGGTTCACCCATTCGATGAACTCGCGTTCGGGATGGCTGGCGTCACGCATGTGGATGAAGTAGTCGTAGCGCCCGTAACCCTGCACCCGGTCGGTCCGGATCCGGAATGGCAGCTCGAGCCGGTACAGTCGGGTGCCCCGTACGCCGGAGTCGAGCAATTCGGCATCCGAATCGATGACCAGCCGCTCGAACGACATATAGGTCAATGCGATGGAGCGCTGATCGACGTTGTCGAGCGCCGCGATTTCCTGGATCAGCATTTTGCTGCGAATTACCCTGTAGTACAGCCGCGCATCGAATTCGGTGCCGTGCAGGAAGTACGGACCGGTGCCGTCCGGCCATTCGACGGCCGGTCTGCCGGTGTCGTCGTGCAGCACGTTCGGCCTGCCTTCGGCGTACCGCACGATCGGCATCGGAACCAGC
Source organism: Mycobacterium sp. (assembly GCA_032162385.1). Taxonomy (GTDB): domain Bacteria; phylum Actinomycetota; class Actinomycetes; order Mycobacteriales; family Mycobacteriaceae; genus Mycobacterium. The sequence goes on along the minus strand of JAVRPF010000881.1, from coordinate 6,738 downwards.
AACAGTTCGCCGTGTACCGGGATCAGCCAGCCCAGGCCGGCGTTGTTGGCCTCGCGCATCGAGCGGGAGAAGCGGCCCCACCGGCTGGCCGGAATGATCGAGTTCGATTCAAGCCACCTCGCCGCGGGGACTCGGCGCCGGTTGCTCTCCGCGTCGAGGACCAGGTTGTAGACGGTCTGCCCGGTGTCGTTGACCACGGCCGGGAACTGGTGGCCGAACGGCGATTCGCCGCGGCCATCATCGGGCGTCCAGTACGGCACCGTGCGCCATCGGACGTCCGGGCCCTTCAGCACCGCGATCGACAGTGCGCGGTCCAGGTGCGAAACGACGGTGACCGGGGTGTCGGCGACCTCGTGCGCTTGGCAGAACTGACCGACCGCGCGGCGCACCCTGGCTTCGTCGAACGCCATCAATCGCGGACGAACCGGTCACGTGGATTGGGATCGACCGTCGACTGCACGTCGAACTCCGTCTTGCGGACCACCCGCCACGCACCGGCGGGCACCTCCAGGTCACGGTGCTGGTCGTGCTCCTTCTGGTGCCACAGCCGGGTTGGCGCGTCGAGGTTGACGTACAGCGTGCCACTGGCGGCCACGATCCTGGCGAACTCGCGGTCGCTGTCGAGCACGTGGTGGTGGCCGGACTCGCTGTGACCGACGATGCAGCTGGTGACCTGCTCGGAGGAACCCGCCGGAACGGAGCTGACCGGGAGCAGCAGGACCTCGCCGTGACGGATGGGGATGCGCATCGAAATGTCTCCTTGGTGGCGTTGGTGGCTGGCGTATGGCGACGTTAACGCGGGGGTACGACAAGTCACATCCGCCAAACCGCTTGTGTCCGTTGATCGGCCGACGGACGGTTGGTGACCGTCACGCCTCGACTCCCAGGCCGGTTTGCCCGAACGGCGCGCGCCGCGCCAACGGCCCTGCGATGATTCCTGTACTCCGACTGTGGTTGCCGGGAAAATCCTAGGGGAAGCACGCAATGACACTGATCAACCTGTTTGTCCGCCGTGGCCTGGCCGGTACGTTGGCCGCCGCCGCGTTGGGCGCCGTCGTCGCAGGCACCGTTGCAGTGCCGACGGCCGGCGCCGCCCCGTGCACGGCCAGTGGGCTGTCCACCACCGCCAGCGGCGTGCTCAGCGCGGCCGGGGCCTACCTGGACGTACATCCTGGTGCCAACGACGTGCTGACCGCCGCGGGCACTCAACCGGCGGAGGAGGCGCGGTCTTCGGTGCGGGGCTATTTCATGGGCCACCCCGGCGAGTTTCTCGACCTGCAGGGCATCGCGCGGCCGCTGTCCGATCTGCGCAGTCAGTGCGGCATCTCGGTGTCGCCGGGTCAGCTCGCGTTGCTGTTCGACGAGATCGCCTAACCGTTCGCGAAAACTCCGGCTTCGACCGCGGCCATGGTGACGGCCACTGCCCGTTCGGCATCGGCGACCGTCAGTGGGTCGGTGTCGGTGAGGAACCGGTAGTAGAGCGGCGCTGACAACTGCCGGATCACCTCGGCCGGGTCGGTGCCCGGTGCTGCCTCGCCTCGAACGACGGCATCGGCCACGACGGGTGACATTTCGTCGATGCGCTTGCGATAGAAGCCGGCGAGCGCGTTCGCGGTGAGCGCGTCACACGTGGCCGCGGCGATGATCGCCTTGAACAGCCGTCCCTGCCGTTCGTCCGCCAGAGTGCGCCGGATGAGCTTCGCTTGGGCCAGCAGGTCAGTCCGGAGCGCTCCGGTGGACGGTCGGGGCGACGACGTGTCCGCCATGTCGACCAGCAGGTCGGCGACCAGGCCGGGCACCGACCCCCATCTGCGGTAGACGGTCGACTTGCCGACCCCGGCCCGTTGCGCGACGGCAGTCAGTTCGATGCCCTCCAGTCCGTCCTCGACGAGAAGGTCGGCCGCAGCGCGCAGCACTGCGTCACGGACGGCGGCCGTTCTTCCGCCCGGTCTGGTGGTTGCTGACACTCGGACATCATAACGGGACTCTGGTTTCATTAGCGCATTCAACGTGCTATGTTCTTTATCAGGAAGAGAGTCTCATTAAGGAGTGACGATGGAGTATCGACGGGTCGGCACCTCTGGTCTGGTCGTGTCTGAATTGAGTGTCGGCGCAGCGACGTTCGGCGGGTCGGGCGATTTCTTCGGCGCGTGGGGCAACACCGACATCGATGAAGCGCGGCGAATCATCGACATCTGCTTGGCCGCTGGTGTCACGCTGTTCGACACCGCCGACGTCTACTCCGACGGCGCCTCCGAGGAGGTGCTCGGAGCCGCCCTGGTGGGCAGGCGTGACCAGGTGCTGATCTCGACGAAGGCGGCGCTGCCGCTGTGCGACGGGCCGAGGGATGCGGGAACGTCGCGCCCGCGTCTGATCGCTGCAGTCGAGAAGGCGCTGCATCGGCTGCGGACCGACCGCATCGATCTGTTTCAGTTGCACGCCTTCGACGCACACACGCCGATCGACGAGGTCCTCGAGACGCTCGACGTGCTTGTCGCGCAGGGCAAGATCCGGTACACCGGCGTGTCCAACTTCTCGGGGTGGCAGCTGATGAAGTCACTTTCGACCGCCGACTCGGCTCATCGCCCCCGCTATGTCGCCCACCAGGTGTACTACTCGCTGATCGGGCGGGACTACGAATGGGAACTCATGCCGCTCGGCCTGGATCAGGGTGTCGGCGCTCTGGTCTGGAGCCCCCTGGGATGGGGACGCCTGACGGGCCGAATCCGCCGGGGGACACCGCTGCCCGAACGGAGCAGGCTGCACGTGACGGCGGATGCTGGTCCGCCCGTGCAGGACTCGCTGCTCTTCGACGTCGTCGACGAACTCACCGCGATCGCCGGCCAGACCGGCCGTACGGTTCCGCAGGTCGCGCTGAACTGGCTGCTGCGCCGTCCGACCGTGTCGTCGGTGATCATCGGCGCACGCGACGCCACGCAGCTGTCCGAGAACCTCGGCGCAGTGGGCTGGGCGCTGAGTGACGACCAGGTCGCGCGGCTCGACGCGGTGAGCCATCGCGAAGCCCCGTATCCGTACTTTCCGTACTTCCGGCAGGACGGCTTCGCGCGGCTCAACCCGCCCGCTTTTCCGAGCCCGGGTATCTCCGTGCCCGCCTGAGGCTGTGGATGAACTCCTGACTGTGCACAACCGCCGTCGACGGTGCCCGGTTCGTCCGTCCCTTTGGGGCGTTGTCCGTCCCATTCGGGACGGTGGGGCCATGACGGAGAACGTGGCGAGCCGCGCCGAGATCGGGGCGTTGGGTGAGCAGCTGGCGGTGGATCATCTGAGGTCGTTGGGTTGGCGCGTACTGGCGCGCAATTGGCGGTGCCGCTATGGCGAGCTGGACGTGATCGCCGCCGAGCCTGGCGGTGTCGTGGTGTTCGTGGAGGTCAAGACGCGCACCAGCGATCAGTTCGGCGGGATCGCACAGGCGGTGACGCCCGACAAGGTGCGCCGGCTGCGGCGGCTGGCCGGATTGTGGCTGGCCGGTCAGGACGGCAGCTGGTCGCAGGTGCGCATCGACGTCGTCGGCGTACGTGTGGGCCACCGTCCGACGCCGGAGCTGACCCACCTGCAGGGGGTGGGTTAATGGCGCTGGGCCGGGCGTTTTCGGTGGCGGTGCGCGGGTTGAACGGCGAGATCGTCGAGATCGAGGCCGACATCACCTCGGGGCTGCCTGGTGTCCATCTGGTCGGGCTGGCGGACGCGGCGCTGCAGGAGTCGCGGGACCGGGTCAGGGCGGCCATCACCAACTGCGGCAACAGCTGGCCGATGGCGCGGCTGACGCTTGCGCTGTCGCCGGCCACCCTGCCGAAGATGGGCTCCGTTTACGACCTGGCCTTGGCGGTCGCGGTGTTGTCCGCGAATCTCAAGGAGGCGTGGCCGCGGCTCGAGAAGACGGTGCTGCTTGGCGAACTCGCGCTCGACGGGCGGGTGCGCCCCGTCAAGGGTGTGCTGCCCGCCGTGCTGGCCGCCAAGCAGGAGGGGTGGCCCGCGGTGGTCGTGCCGATCGACAACCTGGCGGAGGCCAGCCTGGTCGACGGGATCGAGGTGTTGGGTGTCCGGACACTGCGTCAACTGCACGCGTGGGTGAGGGCCAAAGGCGGCCTCGACGAGAGGATCATCGCGCCGCGGTCGGAGTCCGAGCAGGCGGCCGACCTGGCGGACGTCGTCGGTCAGGCCCACGCCCGGTTCGCCGTCGAGGTCGCCGCCGCCGGGGCACACCACCTGATGCTGACGGGTCCGCCCGGGGTGGGCAAGACCATGCTGGCACAACGACTTCCGGGCCTGCTTCCGCCGCTGACGCACGACGAAGCCCTGGAGGTCACCGCGATCCATTCCGTGGCAGGTCTGCTGTCAGGCAACGCACCGCTGATCACACAAGCGCCGTTCGTGGCCCCGCACCATACGTCCAGCGTCGCGGCGATGGTCGGCGGCGGTTCTGGGATGGCCCGCCCGGGTGCGGTTAGTCGCGCCCACCGCGGGGTGTTGTTCCTCGACGAATGCGCGGAGATCGGCGTCAGCGTCCTCGAGGCGTTGCGAACACCGTTGGAGGACGGCGAGATCCGGCTGGCCCGTCGCGACGGTGTGGCGCGGTATCCGGCCAGGTTCCAACTCGTGATGGCGGCCAACCCGTGTCCGTGCGCGCCGACCGATCCGAGGAATTGCATCTGCGCGGCGGTGGCCAAACGCCGCTACCTCGGCAAGCTTTCGGGTCCGCTGCTGGATCGCGTGGACCTGCGCGTGGAGATGCATTCGATCCGGTCGGGGGCGTTCGCCAGCGAGGTGGCCGAGGCCACCGCGACGGTCCGCGACCGGGTGGCCGCCGCCCGGGACGCGGCCGCGTCGCGCTGGGAGGCGCACGGCATCCGCACCAACGCCGAGGTCAGCGGCGCGTTGTTGCGGCGGCGGTTCCGACCGGCGGCTGCGGTGATGGAGCCGCTGCGGACCTCACTCGACCGCGGCGTGCTGAGCGTCCGGGGTGTCGATCGCAGTTTGCGCGTCGCGTGGACGCTGTGTGACTTGGCCGGCCGGGAGTCGCCGAACCGTGACGATGTCACCACCGCATTGAGCTTCCGTCAGGCCGGGGGTGCGTGATGGCCGACGACGTTGCCCGGTCGTGGGCCTACCTGTCCAGGGTCGCCGAGCCGCCCTGTCCCGAACTCGCCGCGCTGGTGGCCCGGGCGGGCGCCGTCGAAGCCGCCGACCGCGTCAGGCGTGGCGAAGTCGGGGACGAACTCGCCCGGCTCACCGAAGCACGGCGCGAGATCGACTGTGCGGCAGCAGACCTGGATCTCCTGGCGCGGTTGGGTGGGCGGCTGATCGTCGCCGACGACCCCGACTGGCCGCTGACCGCGTTCCGGTCATTCCGGGGCGTCGACTCGCGTACCCGGCCACAGGCCCATCCGCCAATGGTGTTGTGGGCACTGGGCCAGCTGCAGTTGACCGACGTCGAAGAACGTGGCTGTTCGATCGTCGGCACCCGGGCCGCAACGGCCTACGGCGAGCATGTCGCCGCCGACCTCGCGGCCGGGCTGGCGGAACGAGACGTCGCGGTGGTCTCCGGCGCTGCCTACGGCATCGACGGCGTGGCACATCGGGCCACCCTGGCGTCCGAAGGACTGACCGTGGCCGTGCTCGCCAGCGGCGTCGACGTGCCCTACCCCGCAGGCCATGCGGCACTGCTGCGTCGCATCGCGGATCAGGGACTGATCGTCAGCGAGTACCCACCGGGTGTCCGACCTGCCCGTTACCGGTTCCTCACCCGCAACCGTCTAGTGGCGGCGCTGACCGGCGCGACCGTGGTCGTCGAGGCGGGCTTGCGCAGCGGCGCGGCCAACACCGCCGCGTGGGCGCACGCGCTCGGCCGCCCCGTGTGCGCGGTGCCGGGGCCGGTGACGTCGTCGGCGTCCGCCGGGTGCCACGCCCTGCTGCGCGGCGGCGCCGAACTCATCACCCGCGCGGCTGACGTCGTCGAACTGGTGGGACGGGCCGGTGAATTCGCTCCGGAGCTGCCGAGGCCGACATCGCCCTTGGACGACCTGGAGGACGTCGAGCGACGCGTCTACGACGCGCTGCCCGCCCGCGGTGCCCGAACCGCCGATCAGGTGGCTGTGGCAGCCGGCCTGCCCGCGACGCAGGTGCTCGGGCCGCTGGCCACGCTGGAGCTGGCCGGCCTGGTCACACGTCGGGACGGTCGGTGGAAGCTCGCATTTCGGTAGGTCGGCGGTGTGAACGGGCTCTCGCACGGTAGCCAGCCACCGGTCCTCACCCGCTCGTATAGTCGGTGAGGTCCACTAACTGTCTTGGGAGGTGCGCGTGGCAGGACGTCCGGTCCAGACGTTTCAGGTGATCAGCAGCGAGCAGCTCACTCCGCACATGATCCGGTTGGTGCTCGGCGGCAGCGGCTTCGACACCTTCAAGCCCAGTGAGTTCGCCGACTCCTACGTCAAGTTCGTCATCGTCCGCGTCGACGTCGACGTCAGCGCTCTGCCCCAGCCGCTCACCCTGGACAGCTTCAACGAACTCCCCGAGGAACAACGGCCGCTGGTCCGGACCTACACCATCCGGCGCGTCGACCCCGACCGCCGCGAGATCACCGTCGACTTCGTGGTGCACGGCGAGCACGGCGCGGCCGGACCCTGGGCAGCGTCGGCTCAGCCCGGCCAGCCCGCCTATCTGATGGGCCCGAGCGGCGCCTACTCGCCGGACCCCGACGCCGACTGGCACCTGCTGGCC
>JAVRPF010000880.1:0-3444 GCA_032162385.1 Mycobacterium sp. | reverse complement strand
CACTATCGTTTCGATCGTCGTCGTCGTCGCGGTCGCGGCACTTCTGCTCATCGCCGCCCTCGCGTGGGTGTGGCGGAACAAGCGCACCGAGCACCGTCGCGTCGAGGCCGGGGACATCCGCGACAAGGCGGTCGAACTGTCCCACAAGGTGGGGCAACGCGAAGCGCTCGCCGACGAGACCGCGGCCAAGGGCCGCGCCGCCCAAGCCGAGGCCGACGCCAAGGCGGCGCACGCGACGGGCCTCTAGAGCACCAGGCGCAGGTACGTCGCACCGATGCGGCAACCGCCCGCGACGAGGTGAACCAGGAGTTCGAGCGCGCCGACAAGATGGATCCGGACTCGCAAGCCAGCGACACACCGCGAGAAGACTCCGAAACCCGCGAGACGCCTCGAGGACCCTCCGCCGCCAAGCAAGGCCCACCATCGATGCCCAGAGCCGGGTAACGCCTGCGACCGGCACAAGCAGTACCCGCCGAATGATCGGACCGGTTAGGAGCGCTCCCAATGACCAACCGCGCCTCGTCATCCACTGCGACGCAGCTGGCCCAAACCAGCGTGTTCGAACGATTCGCCCGCGCCGGATATGTCGTGAGCGGCCTACTGCACGTCACCATCGGCTACCTCGCCATCCGGATCGCTATCGGCAGCGGCCGCGGCAACGCCGACGAATCGGGGGCGCTAGCGGCAGTGGCGGCCAAACCGGGCGGCATCGTCGCGCTCTGGGTCGCCGCGGTCACGCTTCTGGTGATGGCGCTGTGGCGGCTCGTCGAAACAGCTCTCGGTCGTTCGACCGACCCGAAATCCCAGGGCGCATCGTCGGAAGTCCTGGACCGGGCGAAGGCCTTTGCGCTGGCGGTGGTCTATTTCGCGCTCGCGTACTCCGCGTTCGGATTCGCCCGGGGTGCCGGGAAGTCCAGCGGTGAAACGAGTTCGGGGTTCAGCGCCCGCCTGATGCAGACCGGCGCCGGCACCATCGCACTCATCGCCGGCGGCGTGATGATCGTCGCGGTGGGCGGGTATCACGTCTACAAGGGAGCTAGCCGCGACTTTCTCAACGATCTCAAAGGCCGCTCCAGCGACCTGGTGCGACGACTGGGCATGGTGGGCTACATCGCCAAGGGCCTGGCCATCGCGGGTGCCGGGGTGGTGGTCGTCGTCGCGGCGAGTCGTTCGGAGCCGAATAAGGCCACGGGACTCGATGGGGCCTTCAAAACACTCGGGGCGCAACCCTACGGAGCTGCGCTCCTGATCGCCGCCGGCGCAGGAATCATCACTTACGGCCTGTACAGCTTCGCCATGGCCCGATACACCAAAATGTAAGTGGGTCAGGTGGACTCAGTTTGCTAGCCGAACCAATGCCACGGCTCTAGCCAGGCAGGCGGCTTGCATCACGGTCCCGTTCACGTCTTTCGATTCGCCTGATCGGCATTCGGCGTCGTGGTGGCGATGAAGTCGTCAAGAATGTCCACTACCGCGGTCGGGGACTCGACATGTGGGAAGTGCCCGACTCCGGCGAGCACTTCAAGTCGGCTTCCCGGCAGGGCGTCGTGAGCGGCGTAGCCGTGGGCGACAGGAATGATCCGGTCCCGGTCACCCCAAATCAGCAAGGTGGGTAGCCCGGAACTCAGATGCAACCGGTTGACCGCACTGACCGCCTGCCCGCGGTAGTCCACCACCGAGCGCAGCGTCCGCAGGAACGCCTGCCGCGTCTGCCGATCCGACAACGAAGAGTAGGCGCTCCACATCTCGACGGCGCGTGGCGAGTGGATTCCGGCCGACGTGAGCCACGACCCCAGCTTGTTGCCGACGTTCAGCACCGGTTGCGGCGCGACCACCGGCAGCATCACCTCGACTCCGGGTGCCGACAGGATTCGCAATGTCCAGCTCAGGTCGGGGCCGAGGCCACCGCTGCTGATGAGAACCAGCCGTTCGCAGTAGTCGCGATGCTGATAGGTGAACTGCATGGCCACCCCGCCACCGAGCGACTGACCTATCACTGTCGCCCGGCTGATGCTGAGCTCATCGAGGAGATCACGCAGCCACACCGCAAACGCACCCAACGAATAGTCGCCACGGGGCTTGGCGGATTCACCATGCCCCAACAGGTCCGGCGCCACCACCCGATACTTCTCCGACAACCGGGGGATAACCGCCCGCCAGGTCGTCGAACTTCCCGCCATGCCATGGATCAACAGCAGCGCCTCCCCGGCCCCCGCGTCAAGAAAGGCAACACGGTCGCCGTGCAGATCGAGATAGTTCATTTCGCTCACGTCCACCGGTTTTCATTCAAAGGTGTTCCGGTGTACCGGCACGTCATAGCAATCGCTTCCCAACTTCCTAGCCGACGGTAGCGCAACCTACGGTTCCGTAGGTTACCGGCCAGTGAAGTCAGGCATCTGATGATCGACACCACCGAGAGCGAGAGTTGGTCATCGGTGGGTACAGGCGGCAGCGCAGCTGGCCGGGTTGGTAGCCCAGGGCCGAATGCCGCCGGTGTGGTTGTTGGCCAAGGAGAACCACCACCTACTCGGTCCGAAGCTGGTGGCCTCCTGGCTGAACTACCTGCCGCCGTCAGTCGGGCCCCAGGTCTTCCGGTGGCAGTCCAAGCGCATCGAGTCGAGCGCGATCATGACCCTCACCGTCTCCAACGTGCCCGGTCCGCGCGAACGGGAAACGATCGTCGGCGCGACCATCGCAGAGATCTACTCTGTCGGTCCACTCGCGGCGGGTAGCGGCATGAACATCACCGTGTGGAGTTATCCGTTCGTTAGTCGAGATGCGCAGAGCCGCAAGTTTCTCCGGCGTCCTCACCGACATGGGTGAAGTGATGCCGCTGGCTGGCGCGCAACGCTGAGCCCGCTGGCCCCTAGCGGGTCCACCCGCGGCGGCGCAGCCACCAGTCGCGGAAGACGATGCCCCAGATCGCGATCGCGAAGGCGATGAGGAAGATGTCCTCGACATGGCCGACGTGGTTGCCGCGCAGCATGGCGAGGATGAAGAGCCCGGCCAGGATGCCGCCGATCTGGATGGCCCGGTGGCTGTCCTTGGACCAGCCCCAGTTCGCCGACGGCACGTCCTCGACGTCGACGCCGGTGTGTCGTTCGACCTCGGTGTTGGCCACGGCTACTCCTCACGGTGGGTGCGGTCGGGGTAATTCTGACATACGACGCGGCGTCGTACCTCGGCCCCAACGCCTCAGCCGATCTGTCGGTACCGGCGCAGCGCCTCGGTGCGTTCGGCGGCATGGTCCACCATCGGCTCCGGATAGTCGGCGGTGCCGAACTCGGGCACCCAACGCTGCACGTAGGCCCCGTCAGGGTCGAACTTCTTGCCCTGCGTCGTGGGGTTGAACACCCGGAAGTACGGTGCGGCGTCGGTGCCGCAGCCCGCCGCCCACTGCCAGCCGTGCTGGTTGCTGGCCATGTCGCCGTCAACCAACTGCTC
>JAVRPF010000879.1:0-3447 GCA_032162385.1 Mycobacterium sp. | reverse complement strand
GCCGAGAAGTCCATCCGCGCGATGTCGGGCAGCCACGGAAACGCGCCCTGTCCCGCCATCGATCCCAGGCTCTCGCCGTAGAGCACCAGTTTGGGTCGCCGGTCCGGTGGAAGCTTGCGCCAGCGGTCGTGAATGGTGTCGATCAGAAGACGCCCGGACTCGATCGACTTCTGCCGGTCGCCGAGGAACGAGATCCAGCTGGGCAGATAGGAGTACTGCACACCGACGAGCGCCGTGTCGCCGTTGTACATGGTCTCGATCGCGCGGGCGGCGACCGGATTGACCCACCCCGTTCCGGTGGTGGGGATGATGACGAGCACCTTGCGGTCGAACGCCCCCGTGCGCTCGAGTTCACGGACGACGACGTCCATCCGGGCGGCATCGGTGTCGGCGGTCTGCAGCCCGGCATAGACCCGGATGGGTTCCTTGGCGGGCCGCCCGTTCACCCGTACCAGCGCATCGATGTCGGGGCCCGTCGCAACGAAGTTGCGCCCCTGATAGCCGAGCGTGTCCCACGGCGCGAAGGACATTGGGCTGCCGGATCTTTCGGGCTCGGCCGGTTGGACGACGCCGTCGCGGGTGGAGGAGTTCTGCGGCTGGAACACCCGACTCGCGCCAGCCAGGAAGCCGCGGTACAGCACGCCGTTGATCAGCGTGATGAGCAGCACCACGACGATCGCCGTCCCGATGAAGAGCGCGACCTCTTGGTTCAGGTGCCACCGCCGGATGATGCGGCGCGCCAGCTGCTTGACCGCGTCGAGCAGCACCCGGGACACCGCGACGCATGCGGCGCCGACGACCAGCGCGAGGACGAGCGTGCGCAGGTAGCCCAGCGTCGCCGGTCCTTCGATTCCCATCAGGGCCGACACCTGACGCTGCCAGGCGGCGGCAGGGATCAGCACCAGCACACTGGCGGCGATCGACAGTGCGACGGTAACGGTCTTGAGTTGGTACAGCACCGGAATGGTCGGTGGCCACCAGCGTCTGCGCCGTAATACGAAGTGGCGGAACGCCTTTCCGATGACGACGCCGATCGCGTAGCCAATGGCCGCATTGAGTCCACCGACCAGGCCGGCGAACAACCAGTCGCGTGGCAGCAGCGATGGGGTCAGCGACAGGCAGAAGAACAGCGCAGCGAAGGCCACGCCGACGAAGTCGAGTCGGACCAGACTCCAGACCCAGACCAGTAGGGGGTGTCCCGTGTTGGCCGGAGCCCTCACCCGAACAGCCTGGGCAGCACGCCCTCCGACGTGGCCCGCAGTTCTGTCAGGCTGACGGTGAACTGGCCCTGCACCTCGACGGAGGCCTCTTCTCCTCGTGGCCCGTCGTCGACGACGCCGATGCGGGCGGCGGGCAGGCCGCGCGCCTCACACATGGCGCGGAATCGGCTCTCCTCGGTCCGCGGCACGGCGACCAGCACCCGCCCCGCCGATTCGGAGAACAGCTCTATGAACGGGTCTACATCCTCGGGAAGTACGATCCGGCAACCTGTTTCACCTCCCAGCGCGGCCTCCACCACCGCCTGGATCAGCCCGCCCTCGGACAGATCGTGGGCCGCCGAGATGAGTCCGTCGCGCGACGCGGCGGACAGAACGTCGGCGAGCAGTCGCTCGCGCTCCAGGTCGACCTTGGGTGGCACGCCGCCGAGGTGGTCGGCGGTGACCTGCGCCCAGATCGACCCGTCGAACTCGTCGCGGGTGTCGCCGAGCAGGATGAGCGTCTCGCCGGGTTCGGTGCCGAAACCGGTGGGGATGCGACGCTTGACATCGTCGATGACGCCGAGCACGCCGACCACCGGGGTCGGCAGAATCGCTGTGGTGCCGGTTTGGTTGTAGAAGCTGACGTTGCCGCCGGTGACCGGGATGCCCAGGGCCGCACAGCCGTCCGCGAGGCCACGCACGGCCTGGGAGAACTGCCACATCACGCCAGGATCCTCCGGCGAGCCGAAGTTCAGGCAGTTGGTCACCGCGATGGGGGTGGCGCCGGTGACGGCGACGTTGCGGTAGGCCTCGGCCAGCGCCAACTGGGCTCCGGCGTATGGGTCGAGTTGGGTGTAGCGCCCGGACGCGTCGGTGGACACCGCGATGCCGCGGCCGGTGGCTTCGTCGATGCGCAGCACCCCACCGTCGGCGTGCTCGGCCAGCACGGTGTTGCCCCGGACGTAGCGGTCGTACTGCTCGGTGATGAACCCGCGGCTACACAGGTGCGGACTACCCACCAGCGCAAGCAGTGTCGCGCGCAGTTCGTCGCCGGTGCCGGGGCGGGGCAGCGTCGCCGACGTGTCGGCGATCAGCGCGTCCTGGGTGTCGGGCCGGGCCACGGGGCGCTCGTAGACGGGCCCCTCGTGCGCCACGGTGCGCGGCGGGACGTCGACGACGGTCTCGCCGTTCCAGGTGATCTGCAGGCGGTCACCGTCGGTGACCTCGCCGATCACCGTGGCCAACACCTCCCACTTGCGGCACACCGCCATGAAGGCGTCGACGTTCTCGGGCGAGACGACCGCACACATGCGTTCCTGCGACTCGCTCGAGAGCACCTCGGCGGGGGTCATGTACTTCGCCCGCAGCGGTACCTTGTCCAGCTCGATCGCCATGCCGCCGTCACCCGCCGATGCGAGTTCCGATGTGGCGCAGGACAACCCGGCACCACCGAGATCTTGGATGCCGATCACCAGGCCGGCCGCGTAGAGCTCGAGGCAGCACTCGATGAGCACCTTCTCCATGAACGGGTCGCCGACCTGCACCGAGGGCAGCTTCTTGCGTCCCGGGCCGCCCCCCTCGTCGCCACCGAACGTCTCCGACGCCAGCACCGACACGCCGCCGATGCCGTCCAGACCGGTGCGCGCGCCGAACAGGATGATCTTGTTGCCGGTTCCCGACGCGAAGGCCAGGTGTAGATCCTTCTTGCGCAGCACGCCGACGCACAGCGCGTTCACCAGCGGGTTGCCCGCATACGAGGGGTCGAACACCGTCTCGCCACCGATGTTGGGTAGCCCCAAGGAGTTTCCGTAGCCGCCAATGCCGCGCACCACGCCGTCGAGCACGCGGCGGGTATCGGGGGCGTCTGCCGCGCCGAAGCGCAGTTGGTCCATGACCGCGACGGGCCGTGCGCCCATTGCCATGATGTCGCGGACGATCCCGCCGACGCCGGTGGCTGCGCCCTGGTACGGCTCGACGTAGGACGGGTGATTGTGCGACTCGACCTTGAACGTCACCGCCCAGTCGTCACCGATGTCGACCACGCCGGCGTTCTCGCCGATGCCCGCCAGCATCGCCGACCGCATGGCCTCGGTGGTGGTCTCACCGAAGTAGCGCAGATGCACCTTCGACGACTTGTACGAGCAGTGCTCGCTCCACATCACCGAGTACATCGCCAGTTCGGCGTCGGTGGGACGACGGCCGAGGATCGCGCGGATCCGCTGGTACTCGTCGTCCTTCAGACCGAGCT
>JAVRPF010000878.1:0-2631 GCA_032162385.1 Mycobacterium sp. | reverse complement strand
CGGCCGCGGCGGGCACCGCCGCACCGACCATCAGCGCGAGCGCGCACACCAACGGTACGAGCACCTTGGCAAGACGAAAGAACTTCAAACGCAAGACAATCCCCATCAGTATTCGATCAAGCGGGTCACGTAGGGCGTCATGCCGCCGGTCCGCACGGGCGAGATCTTGACGGTCGAACCGGTGTAGGGCGCCTCCAGCATCTGCCCGTCACCGAGATACATCGCAACGTGCTGGCTGCCATTGGGTCCGTAGAAGATCATGTCGCCACGGCGCATCTGCGACGACGGGATCTTGCGCCCGGCGTTGTACTGCGAACCCGAGTAATGGTCGAGCTTGATGCCGACACCGGCGAATCCGTACAACATCAGGCCCGAGCAGTCGAACCCGACCGTGCCGGATCCGGAGTCGATGCCGTTGCTCGGACCCGCCGCGTTGCCGCCACCCCACGAGTAGGGCACGCCCATCTGTGACCCCATGCGCTTGATGACGTATTCCGAGGCGTCTCTGCCGTAGACGCGGGGTATCGCGCCGTTGGTGAAACCGCTTGGGGTGGGCAGGATCCCGAGCTTCTGCAGGAAGCTGCGGCCCATCTCGCTGGTGGCCTGCGCGGAGGTCGAGGCAATGCCGAGGATCGTGTTGATGATCGCGATCGGGTCACCGCCGACGAACGCGCTGGGGATCGCGGGCAGCGTGGTGTCCCACTGGCTGTCCGAGGTCGAACTGCCGGGGGCCGATGCGGCCGGGTCGCGGTCCCAGTTGGCCGACGGGTTGGTCGCCGCGGCTGCGGGCGCCGCGGCCGGTGCCGCCGGTGCGGCGTTGCCTGCCGGCGCCGACCACTGCAGCCGGGCCTGCTCGAGGTTGGCCTGCGCCGCCGATCGTTCTGCGGTGAGCCGGTCGAGATCGTCCTGCTGGCCACCGAAGGTCTGCTGCGTCTGGGTGAGTGCCGTCACGGCCTGGTCCTGGCTGGCCTGCGCGTCGACGACGGCCTGGTCGGCCTTCTGCTTGGCCAGCCGCGCGGCCGACTCCCGATTCGCCTGCTCGGTGCGGGCGTGCTGCAGGTTGGTGATGGCCTGCTGGCTGCTCAGCGACAGCGTCTGGCCGGTGGCCGCGGTGTCGATGATGTCGGCGGGATCGGTAGCGGTCACGTACGACGCCGACGGCCCGTTCACGTAGGTCGAGGCCGCGAACTCGTCGAACCTCTGCTGGGCTGCGGCGATCGCGGAGTTGGCGTCGTTGAGACCCTTCTGACTGGCGTCGACCTCCTGTTGGGTGGCCGCGGCGGCGTCACGCGCGGTTCGAACGTCGACGAGCGCCTTGTTCACGCTTTCCTGCTGGGTCTGGATGGCCGCGCCGAGGTCCTGCAGCTTCTGGTTGGCGTTGGCGACGGCAGCGACGAGCGTTGCGATTCCCTGCGGACTGGGGGGTTCGGCGACGGCCGTGCCTGCGCCGTGGCCGAATACCGACGCGGCCAGCACACCGAACGCGAGCGAACCCGCTCCGATTCGGCCGCACAGCCGCGACCCAGAGGCGCGAGCAAGGCGTCTCATTGGCTTCTGGTCTCCTCGGGCTCGACGCGAACGTGCCGGTACGTTCGTCGGGTCCTTCGTCACAGGAGTCACTTGAACCACAACTGCAACAACAGGCACCTTTTGCACCGTACGTCACATCTAGCGCTAAAGAAACGTTAGTCACAAATTACAAGTTTGTAATTGGAACGAGCGTTACCGAATGGTGATCTTGGAATTCACCGAGTGCGTTTTACGCGTCAGTCGCAGGTGTGGCGGTCGCCTCGGCGACAGCCGACTGCTTGGCCCGAACCTGCAGCATGCGGGTGCCGACGGCGGCCACCGCGACGCCCAGCACGAGGATGATCGTGAATGGCGTCCACGGGAAATGTGAGGTCGTCAACTCACTGACGAAATTCTGCGACGACTGCACCGGATTGCCGGTTTTCGCCACATCCTGGCCGGCCTCCAAAGTGACGCGGTCGAACTGCCTGCTGTACGTGCCTGCGAACGACGGGCTGATTGCGAGCACCGTCGATTCGGGATGGAGCTTGCCGACCTCGGTGGCGATGTCGCGCAGGGGGGTGTCGATCGGTGGGTTGGTGGGGATCACCACGATCTTCAGATCGATGCCCTTGGCGTGCGCATCGGCGACGACCTGCTTGAGTGCGGCGATGTCGGCGCCGGGAGCGCTCACCCCGTCGGTGCCGACGGCAGCGTTGACCGCGTTCATGTCCACGTCGGGCGGGATGTACGCCGGCAGGAACGGGATGACGAGCGGTCCGGTCACAGGGGGCACGCTACTGGATCTCCCCCGAATCGACTGGCAGCCCGCGCGGATCCGGACAAGACTGGAAGCCGCCCTGGGGTGGTTTACAGGACAAGCGTACTGTTCGAATCATCACCGCCGTCGACACAGCCCGTCACGGCGACGACTAAACCGGGAGTTGAAGTGAGCAGCAAGGATTCCGTGAATTCGTTCGGAGCCCGCGACACACTGCAGGTCGGGGACAAGAGCTACGAGATCTACCGCATCGACGCGGTGGCCGGTAACGAGAAACTCCCTTACAGCCTCAAGGTGCTGGCCGAGAACCTGCTCCGCACCGAGGACGGCGTCAACATCAC
>JAVRPF010000877.1:0-6349 GCA_032162385.1 Mycobacterium sp. | reverse complement strand
CGACGGCAAGATCACGCACTTCTACGCCATGCGCAACCCGGAGAAGCTCGCTGGCGTCCAGGTAGTTCGCGAGATCTCCCGGTAGGCATGACAGGCTAGGACGATGCGCGTCGAGCGAATCGCCGGGCTGGGGCAGGCACCGTCGGTGCTGCGCGCCTTGGCGTCGGCGACGTCGCTTCGCGGGCTGCCTCCCCCCGCCGCCCTGACCGGCGACTGGTTCGGATCCCACGCGGTGATCGTGCCGAGTGTCGCGATCGAACCGGTCGGCGTCGGCGACGTCTTCGACACCGCACCGGGGTCGCCGGGCGACGCGGTAGGCGGCGGATGGATCGGGTATCTGTCCTATCCCGACGCGGGGGCCGACGGCGGCGGCCCGCGCATCCCCGAGGCCGCGGGTGGCTGGACGGACGACGTACTGCGTCAGTCGACCGACGGAACCTGGTGGTACGAAAGCCTTTCCGGTAAGCCCGCACCGTCCTGGCTCGCCGGCGCATTGACCGCCGACGTGCCGCAGTCGTCCTGCCACGTCGACTGGGGCGGCGCCGACCGCGTCGCCCACCAAGCCGGGGTGCTGGCCTGCCTCGAGGCGATCGCCGCGGGTGAGGTGTACCAGGCCTGCGTGTGCACGCAGTTCGTCGGTGCGGTCCGCGGGGCGCCGGTCGACTTCTTCGCCGAGGCGGTCGCGCGCACGGCACCCGCCCGCGCGGCGTTCGTCGCGGGAGACTGGGGCGCTTTGGCGTCGCTGTCGCCCGAACTCTTCCTGCGCCGCGTCGGCGAGAACGTCGACTCGAGTCCCATCAAGGGCACGCTGCCACTCGACGAGTCACCGTCGGCGCTGCGCGCGTCGGTCAAGGATGTCGCCGAGAACATCATGATCGTCGACCTGGTCCGCAACGACCTGAGCCGCGTCGCGGTGACCGGCAGCGTCACCGTGCCGGAACTGCTGGCCGTGCGTCCTGCGCCCGGAGTGTGGCACCTGGTGTCGACGGTCTCCGCACGCGTCGACACCGCCGTGCCGATGGCCGCCGTGCTCGACGCGACGTTTCCACCCGCGTCGGTCACCGGCACGCCGAAGGCAAGGGCCCGCCACCTGCTGTCGACATGGGAGCCGGTGCGACGCGGAATCTATTGCGGGACGGTCGGTTTGGCGTCGCCCGTCGCCGGCACCGAACTGAACGTGGCGATCCGCACCGTCGAGTTCGACGGCACCGGGCGCGCAGTACTCGGCGTCGGTGGCGGCATCACCGCCGATTCCGAACCGGACGCGGAGTGGCAGGAGTGCCTGCACAAGGCGGCGCCGACCGTCGGCGCTACGACCTGGCGCGACAACGTTCGACGAGGATCTCGGCCAGCCGTTCGGGTTCGCTGACCATCAGTCCGTGGCAGGTGTCGATCGGAATGATGGTCTGCACACCGCCTATCGCTTCGATGCTCTCGCGTTGCTCCTTGGCCGGATGGGTGCGGTCACGCAGGGTCAGGATCCAGGTGCGCGGGACCTCTTCGGGCATGTCGCGGCGCGACACCTTCTCCACCGGGATCTGCGAGGGCTCAGGATAAAGCCGGCCCGCCATGAATCGCCGTCGCGCGCGCGGCACGCCGTTGTGCATCGCGAACCTCGGTATGACATGCCCCAACTCGTACGGCCCGCCCTTCTTGGCGTTGCGCCGGGCGATCACGGCGACCGGCCTGGAGACCCCGTCCGCCAAGGCGGCGCCTTCGCTGGGAACGCACGCCGCCGCCAGGATCATTTCGCGCACCCCCGCCGCTCCTAGCTTGGCGATTACCCCCGGCACGGTGAGGCCAGCCATGGAATGGCCGACGATGACGATGTCGCGCAGACCGGCGTTCTCGATGTCGGCCACGACGGAGTCACCCAGTCGTCGATGGTGAGATCCCAGCAGTCGGCGGCATGGGCGCCACCGTGGACGAGTACTAGCGCAGGCATTGCCATAGCGCGGTCCCCTCAGTGCCGTGCGCGCAGAACCGCATCGTAGAGCGCGTTCCTCGACGGTGCGCCCGGACGCGCGGCGATCACCTCGGCGCAGGCGTCCTTGACCCGCTCGCCGGCGTCCACCAGAGCGAGCACCTCGGCGACCAGCGTCGCCAGGTCCGCGCCCGGCACCGCCCCGGCAAGCACCACCGTGATCTCGCCGAGCACACCGTCGGCGGCCCATTCGGCGAGCTGGCCCAGCGATCCCCGCCGTATCTCCTCGTGCGTCTTGGTCAGCTCGCGGCACACCACCGCGCGCCGGTCGGGACCGAGCGCGTGGACGGCATCGCGCAGGCACTGCTCCAGACGACGCGGCGACTCGAAGAACACGCACGTCCGCTGCTCGCCGGACAGCCCGGCCAGCCACGTCGTGCGCGCGGCCTGCTTGCGCGGGGCGAAGCCCTCGAAGCAGAACCGGTCCGACGGCAGTCCCGACACCGCGAGCGCCGTCGTCACCGCCGAGGGGCCCGGCAGGCAGCTGACCTGCAGCCCTGCCTCGGCGCACGCTGCGACCAGGCGATACCCGGGATCACTGATCAGCGGCATGCCCGCGTCGCTGACCACCAGCACCGTCGCACCGGCCACGATGTCATCGATCAGGGTGGGCACGCGCGACGCCTCGTTCTGATCGAAGAAGCTGACCACCCGGCCCGCAGGCTTTACGCCGAGCGCCTGCGCCAGGGTCCGGACCCGTCGGGTGTCCTCGGCGGCGATGACGTCGGCGCTGCCCAGCGCCTCGACCAGCCGCGCCGAAGCGTCCGCTACCTGGCCCAACGGCGTGGCCGCGAGCAGCAGTCGACCTTCCGTCACATCGCACAGCCTACGATCGCTCGTGTGACCGCCCCGCCCGCCGACACGGACGTCTCGGATATCTCGGCCGTCGTCGACGCCCCGCGCGCGGTCCCGGTGATCAGCCCCGCCCCCTTGATGCCCGCCCCCGACTTCGGACCGATCGACCGTTTGCAGGGCTGGGCCATGACGGCGGTGATCACCGCACTGGCGGCCGTGACGCGGTTCCTGAACGTCGGCTCGCCGACCGACGGGGCCACGCCGATCTTCGACGAGAAGCACTACGCCCCGCAGGCGTGGCAGATGCTGGGCAACCACGGCGTCGAGGACAATCCGGGTTACGGGCTGGTCGTGCACCCGCCGGTCGGCAAGCAGTTGATGGCCATCGGCGAGGCGCTGTTCGGCTACAACGGGCTGGGCTGGCGGTTCAGCGGCGCGGTGTGCGGCGTGATCATCGTCCTGCTGGTGGCCCGGATCGTCCGCCGGATCACCCGCTCGACGCTGATCGGCGGCATCGCCGGGCTGCTGATCGTCGCCGACGGCGTCAGCTTCGTCTCGGCGCGCACTGCCCTGCTGGACGTCTTCCTCGTCGTGTTCGTGGTGGCGGCGTTCGGTGCGCTGATCGTCGACCGCGACCAGATGCGCGAGCGGATGCACGTCGCACTGCTCGAGGGCCGCATCGGCAACACGCCGTGGGGCCCACGCCTCGGCGTGCGATGGTGGCGCTTCGGCGCGGGGGTGCTGCTGGGTCTGGCCTTCGCGACGAAGTGGTCGGGCCTCTACTTCATGGTGTTCTTCGGCGTGATGACGCTGGCGTTCGACGTGGCGGCGCGTCGTCAGTACCGGGTGCCGCGGCCGTGGGTGGGCATGCTGCGGCGCGACGTCGGGCCGTCGGTGTACGCGCTCGGACTGATACCGCTCGGCGTCTACCTGGCGTCCTACGGTCCGTGGTTCGCCTCGGAGACCGCGACCAACCGGCACGAGGAAGGGCAGACGATCGGCGAGGGCGGTCTGATGCCCGACGCCCTGCGCTCGCTGTGGCACTACACGTATGCGGTCTACAAGTTCCACTCGGAGTTGACCAACGCCGCGGGCAATCACCATCCGTGGGAATCGAAGCCATGGACGTGGCCCATGTCGTTGCGGCCGGTGCTGTACGCGATCGACCAGGACAACGTCGCCGGGTGCGGCGCGCAGTCCTGCGTCAAGGCGGTGATGCTGGTCGGCACGCCCGCCATGTGGTTCCTCGCGGTGCCGGTGCTGGGCTGGGCGGTGTGGCGGGCGTTCGTCAAGCGTGACTGGCGATACGCCGTGGTGCTGGTCGGCTACGGTGCGGGTTATCTGCCGTGGTTCGCCGACATCGACCGACAGATGTACTTCTTCTACGCCGCGCCGATGGCACCGTTCCTGGTGATGGCAATCGCGATGATCCTGGGCGACATCCTCTATGCGCCCCGCCAGAACGCCGAACGCCACACGCTCGGGCTGCTCGTCGTGTGTCTATATGTGGCCGTTGTCATTACGAACTTCGCGTGGATGTTCCCGATCCTCACCGGGCTGCCCATCTCGCAGTCCACCTGGGACATGCAGATCTGGTTGCCCAGTTGGCGGTAGCCCGACGGGCCGCGTCGCGCTCCCCGGGGGTTCCTTCGGCCACGTGCTACGCGTGATTTCCACGCCATGGCTGTGCCTGTCGGCTCATCGCCGGAAATCGCAGCCATGGTGCAGAAATACCGCGTAGTCCGAAAACTGCCCGTGTGCACGGGACCCGCTCCATCCCCAGTCGCCGAAACATCCACAGGCCGCGGCCGGGCGCCGCGGCGGCGCCGTCACCTCGTCGTCGCCTCCAGCGAACATCGCGGACATGTGGCCGATCATCGGGACCGAGGCCATCGCGAGTGGTGCGCTGACGCGCGGCCAATTGCGGTGGAACTACATCGCACTTCACCCGAACGTCTACGTCGACAAGAACTACGAGAGAACGGTCACCACCAACGCCTACGCCGCATGGTTGTGGACCCGCCGCAGGGGAATCATCGCCGGCCGTGCGGCCGCGGCGGTGCATGGCGTGCAGCTGGTCGATGACTCGACGCCCATCGAGTTGATCGCCGAGCACGGTAGGCGGTGTCGCGGCATCGTCATTCGAGAGGAGCGGATCGAGGACGACGAAATACAGACCTTAAGCCCGTTTAGGGTGACCACGCCCGCGCGCACCGCGCTCGACCTTGGACGACGTCTACCTCGCGACGTGGCCGTCACCCTCCTGGACGGGCTGGCTGGGGCGACCGGTGTCGAATACGCCGATGTCGTCGCATTGATGGACCGTTATCACGGAGCACGCGGGATGCCGCAGGCGCGCATCGCGCTGGCTCTGATGGACGGCGGCACGCGATCGCCGGCGGAGACGCGATTGCGTTTGATGTTTCACGACGCGGGCATGCCGAAACCTCGAACGAGCATTGTGCTCGACGACGGGCGTGACGCCGCGGTCATCGGCATGGGCTGGGATGGGCCAAAGATCGGAGTCAGTTTCCAGGATCCGGGCGGGACTGACCGCTATCTGTTGGTGCAGGAGATCAAGCATCAGGAAGTCCTACAGCGTCTGGGCTGGGTCGAGATACGGGTCGCCGCACTGAATCAGCCGAGGTCCATACTTCATCGCGTCCGCGATGCGCTGCGCCGGAGCGAGGCTTGACTTGATCTACAGCGGGTCGCGGGCGGCCGGGCACGACATGCAGCGTGGCCCGCCGCGACCGGTACCCAGTTCCGACGCCGCGATCCGCAACACCTCGACGCCCGAATCCTCAAGGCGCGCATTGGTCTCCGCGTTGCGTTCGTAGGCCACCACCACTCCTGGAGCCAGGGCGAGCGTGTTGTTGCCATCGTCCCACTGCTCACGCTCGGCGGTGACGGGGTCCAGCCCGGTGTCGATGACCCGCAGCTTCCCAATCCCCATCGCATCCGCGGCGGCGTCCACGAACGGAGCGGCGCGGTCGATCGTCACACCGCTGGCGGAACGGCGAATGGTGAACGCCGACAACGAGTCGACGATGTTGGGATACATCACGACCGCGTCGGTGTCGACCATCGTGCAGACCGTGTCGAGGTGCATCTGCGCGCGTTCCTGGGCGATCGGCACGGCCAACACCGTGTGGGCGAGTTCGTCGTCGAACAGGCTGCGCGCCAACGCCTCCGCACCCGCGGGCGTGGTCCGCTCCCCCACCCCGACGGCCACCACTCCTGGCGCAAGAAGCAGCACGTCGCCGCCCTCGACCGGCGCAGACCGCGATTCGTAGGCCCGTCGTACCCCCAGGAATCGCGGGTGGTGGGCGTAGATCAAATCGGTCAACGACGTCTCGCGCATTCGCGCGGGCAACGCGAGCGACGTGATCGCCACCCTTGGCCCGATCCAGAACGACGAGTCGCGGGTGAACAGCAGGTTCGGCAGCGGGCCGATGACGAAGTCCCCGCCGTGGTGCATCCGACGCACCAGCGACAGTTCGCTTTCGCCGAACGGCAACTCGTTGAACGTCATACCGGCCATCAGTACGCGGGCCAGCGGCGCGGCCT
>JAVRPF010000876.1:0-3302 GCA_032162385.1 Mycobacterium sp. | reverse complement strand
GTGGCCAGCAGCCACGCCGCCACCAATACCGCGACCAGTTGCAGTGCGACGCCGACCACCGAGTCGAAGGTCCGCAGCGTCCGGTTGCGGATCGCGCCGCGCACCGCCCGGCCCAGCACCACACCCGCGATCTCGCCGACGACGACCAGGCCGAGGATCAGGAACAGCGAAACGAACAACTTGGATCGGGGCCCGTCGATGTGGCTCACCACGTGCGGCGCGAGTAGGACGCCCGCGACTGCGCCGAGGATCACCCCGATGAAGGACAGCAACGAGCCAAGCGCCCCGGAGCGCCAGCCAGAGACGGCGGCGACGAAGGCCACGGCGAGGACGGCAAGATCAAGCCATTGCGACGATGTCATTGTTGGGGATCACCGTAACCGGTACCGCCGCCGACGAGGGCCATTGCCGCATCGAGTTCGCGCACGTCGTCGCTGTTCCACGGCTTGGCCCAGCCCGCGACGTCGAGGATCGCCGAGATCACCTGACCGGTGAAACCCCAGACCAGCATCTGGTTGAGCAGGAACGCGGGACCTGCGAAGCGGCGGGTGTTCTGCTGGCGGTAGACCATCAACCTGTTCTCCGGGTTGATGAATGCGCGCACCGGGACGCGCGCGACGATCGCCGTCTCGGCGGGGTCGACCACGTCCACCGGGCCGGGGTCGGGCGAGTAGGCCAGCACCGGGACCACGTGGAAGCCCGACGGCGGGATGAACATCCGCTCGAGCGTGACCAGCGGCCGCAGCCTGCTGGTGTCGATGCCGGTTTCCTCGCGGGCCTCGCGCAACGCGGTGAACACGGGGCCACCGTCATCGGGATCGGAGGCCCCGCCTGGGAAGGCCGCCTGGCCGGCATGATTGCGAAGGGTCGATGCGCGCACGGTGACCAACAGGTCCGCGTCGTCGGGCAGGCCACCCGACGGCGAGTCCCGCGGGCCGGAGAACAGCACCAGCACCGCCGCGTCGCGCTTGGCGCCGGTCAACGTCGCGGCGGCGTTGGCGGCGGTGATCGCGGTCAGCACTTCGGCGGGCAGCCGTCGCCGGTAGGCACTCGGCACGGCGCTCACGTTGTCGACCAGTGGTTTCAACCAGGTCGGAGCGGCTGCGGGATCGAGGGGGGCGGGCCCACCCCCTTCGCGCCCGGAGTTGATTCCAGCGCTCAACCCGGCTCTCCTGTTTTCTGGCCGATCTTCGGATCTACCGCCGCCGCGATCTCGTCAGCAGTGGCGAACGACCGGGGCAGGACTTCGGCAACGCTACCGTCCGAGCGCAGTACGACCGTCGCGGGCATCACGTTGGGAACCTTCAGCGCGGCGGCGACTAGACGGCGCCCGTCCTGCAGGGTCGGCAGGTGCACGCCGAGCGCGGCCAGCCGAATCAACGCGGCGGTCTCGTTCTCGTCCTGATGCACCGTCAGCACCGTCACCGCGGGGCCCATCCGTCTCTGGTACTCGGCCATCGCGGGTAGCTCGTCGGCGCACGGCCCGCACCAGTAGGCCCACAGGTTCAGCACCACCGCGCGGCCCTCGACGACTCGCGCGACGTCCACCGCCGAGCCGTCGCCCGCGCACTGGAGGGTGATGCCGCGCAGCGCTTCGGGGCCCTGGCCAGCTGCGGGTGGCGGGCACGGCTGCAGATCGGCGCGTGCGCGCGGGCCGGCCAACGCCTCGGGGGTGTCCGCATTCCGGTGGTCGCGGGCCGTGCCGGGCCCCACCGACGTGGCCGGCGAGCCGTCGTCGCGCAGTTCGCGCCAGAAAGCCACCCCCAGCGCGACGATGACGACCAGCACGGCGACGGTCCAGCGCGCCCCCCTGCTCATGGAGTCTTCACGCTGAGGTCAGAGGCCGGCCATGGCCAACAGATGCTCGGTTTCCGGCCCCTTGACCAGCGGAGCGGCCGTCAGCGGGTCCGTCGGCCCTGTGCCGAAGGACGGGCAGTCCTTGGCGAGCACGCACACCCCGCACGCGGGCTTCTTGGCGTGACACACCCGCCTGCCGTGAAAGATCACCCGGTGGCTGAGCAACGTCCATTCCTTGCGGTCGATGAGTTCGCCCACGGCGAATTCGACCTTCACCGGGTCCTCCAACGCCGTCCAGCGCCACCGGCGGACGAGCCGACCGAAATGGGTATCGACCGTGATGCCAGGGACGTCGAACGCATTGCCGAGGATCACGTTGGCCGTCTTGCGGCCCACACCCGGCAGCGTGACCAGCTCGTCGAGGGTGTTGGGCACCCGGCCGTCGAACCGCTCGACGAGCTCCTGACCGAGCCGCACGAGGGAATTCGCCTTGTTCCGGTAGAACCCGGTGGGCCGGACCATCGCCTCCAACTCGGTTCGGTCGGCCTTGGCGTAGTCCAGCGCCGTGCGGTACTTCGCGAAGAGCGCGGGGGTGGTCAGGTTCACACCTTTGTCGGTGCTCTGCGCCGACAGAATGGTCGCCACCGTCAGCTCGAGCGGGTTGGTGAAGTCCAGCTCGCAGTACACATGCGGAAACGCCTGTGCCAGAGTGCGATTCATCCGCCTGGCGCGGCGCACCAAGCCGATGTGGGTCTCTGTGTCGAACTTGGCGGACCACTTGCTCGCCGACGCCTTGACTGCCACGTGAATCAGCCTACTGACGAGGCCGACATCCATCGGATGGGACCGGTGGCATTTCGTGATCCTGCTGAGATCTTCGGCGTGTTTACTACAGCCTTGTGTCGTGGTTGCTCGTCGTATTCGTCCCGGGGTTGCTGATGCTGGCAACCTTCGGGCTGGACCGACTCGAAGCGAGCCTCGACGGCGACACGGTCTCGCCTGAGGACGTGGCGGCGGTTCTGGAACAGGCCAAGGCAGACTGCGCACGGCCGCCGGCGCGGGCCGACGATCACATCGTCGACGACGCATATGACACCTACGACAGCTGGCTCGAGCACCGCGCGTCCCCCGCGGCCGATCGGGCTTTGCCGACCCGGATCTACGTCCACCATGGAAGTAATCCGGAATTTCAGCCGACTCGACAGGCCGATCGTGTGTAGCGTTGGCTCGTCGCGAAGCGGCCGGCAACTAGACTGGCCGAGCCATCCAGCAAGGGACGGCCTGCGCGTGTCATATTCTCCAACAGCATAAGAGGGGCAACGTGGACGAGATCCTGGCCAGGGCCGGAATCTTCCAGGGAGTCGAACCGACCGCGGTATCCGCGCTGACCAAGCAACTGCATCCCGTCGACTTCCCGCGTGGGCACACCGTGTTCGCCGAAGGTGAGCCCGGTGATCGGCTCTACATCATCATTTCGGGCAAAGTGAAGATCGGTCGCCGCTCAC
>JAVRPF010000875.1:0-10905 GCA_032162385.1 Mycobacterium sp. | reverse complement strand
GGTCACCCAGTACAAGGACATCGAGCGGGTGATGGACGTCGACTTCTGGGGCGTCGTCAACGGCACCAAGGCGTTCCTGCCCCACCTCATCGAGTCCGGCGACGGCCATGTCGTCAACGTGTCGAGCATCTTCGGCATCTTCTCGGTGCCCGGTCAGGCGGCCTACAACGCGGCCAAGTTTGCGGTGCGCGGCTTCACCGAGGCGCTACGCCAGGAGATGGCGATGGCGAAGCATCCGGTGAAGGTCACGACGGTGCATCCCGGCGGCGTCAAGACCGCGATCGCACGAAACATGACCGCGGCCGACGGCATCGACATCAAGGAACTCGCCCAGACCTTCGACAAGAAGCTGGCAGGCACCACGCCCGAGAAGGCCGCGACGATCATTCTGGACGCCGTCCGCAAGAACAGGGCGCGCGTGCTGGTCGGCCCCGACGCCAAGGCCCTCGACCTCATCGTCCGGGTCACCGGATCGGGCTACCAGCGCCTGTTCTCGTCGGTGATCGCCAAGGCGCTGCCGTCCGTGCACTGACGCTCGATCCCCTGCGAGTGTGCGCGGAATGCCGCTGATAAGCGGCGTGTCGCGCAGCAGACACGCACGCTCGCGCAAAGAGAGCTAGTGGCCCAGCGGGTGGGCGTCCAGCCAGGCGCCCGCCACCCCGCCGGGTTCTTTGCCTTCGGCGACCTGGCGCCGCATGTCAGCCAAGGCCCCGGTGTCCAGTTCGCCTGCGATCTGATTGAGCGCCAGCACCTGTTGCTCGGTCAACTCGTTGCGCCGGTACAGCGGCACCACGTTCTCCGCACGGATCAGCGACGTGCGGTCGGAAAACACCACGGCGTCGTCGGGCAGGTTCGGCGCCGCGGTCGACGTCCACGCGGCGTTCACCTGACCCGCCCGCAGCGACGCGAACAGCGTTGCCGTGTCGGGAAACTCGCGCGCCTCGGACAGTCGGCACGTGCCGACCGTGGCGGGGACGGCTGCGTCTGCGACGGCGCCCACCTTCAGCTCGCCGCACCTGCGGACCAACGCCGTCACGTCGGTTCGGGCCCAGCTGCGCGCCGACGTTTCCGTGACCGCCAGCGCCGGCTTCTCCTGGGCCGACTGGGTGTAGTCGCCCGCGCCGATGCCCTCGGGCAGCGCCGAGACCATCGACCGGTACACCTGCTCGTCGGCGCGCGCCGTCGCATCGGGATCGAAGCGCTTCAGCAGTCGTCCGGTGAATCCCGGTACCACCGAGACGTCGCCGGTGTCGAGATCGGCGACCGGATCGGGCCTCGACTCGACGTGCGCGGGGCTGCCGTAGTAGCGCAGCGCCGCCGCGTACACCTGCGCCAGCAGCGTCGATTCGGGATCATCGCCTGCGCCGACCGCGACCGACGGCGCCCCTGCCTGACCCCCGCAGCCGGCGATGAGCAGTGCGACGAGCGCGACCGCCAGCCGGCGCATCGCGCGGCTCAGGCCTTCGACGCCGCTGACACCGCGGCCGCCACGGCAGGACCGACCCGCGGGTCCAGCGCGCTGGGCACGATGTGGTCGACGGCCAGGTCGTCGCCGACGACGGAGAAGATCGCCTCGGCCGCAGCCACCTTCATCGCCTCGGTGATGCGACGGGCGCCGGCGTCCAGCGCCCCGCGGAACACCCCCGGGAAGGCCAGCACGTTGTTGATCTGGTTCGGGAAGTCGCTACGGCCGGTCGCCACCACGGCGGCGTACTTGCGTGCCACGTCCGGATGAATCTCGGGGTCAGGGTTGGACATCGCGAACACGATGCCGTTCGGCGCCATCGTCGCGATCAACTCCTCCGGCACCAACCCTGCCGACACTCCCATGAACACGTCGGCACCAACGAGCGCCTCGGCGATGCCACCCGTGAGGCCACGCGGGTTGGTCCTGGTCGCCAGCTCGGCCTTGAAGGGGTTGAGGTCGTTGCGGCCGGTCTGCACGATGCCTTGCGAGTCCAGCACGGTGATGTCGCTGATCCCCTTGGTCAGCAGGATGTTTGCGCACGCGATGCCCGCAGCTCCGGCACCGGAGATGACGATGCGCAACGTGTGCATGTCGCGGTCGAGCGCCTTGGTGGCGCCCAGCAGCGCGGCGAGCACGACGATGGCGGTGCCGTGCTGGTCGTCGTGCATGACCGGGCAGTCCAGCGCCTCGATGACGCGGCGCTCGATCTCGAAGCAGCGCGGCGCCGAGATGTCCTCGAGGTTCACCGCGCCGAATGTGGGGCGCAGGCGCACGATCGTTTCGACGATCTCGTCGGGATCCTTGGTGGCGAGCACGATCGGGATGGAGTCCAGCCCGCCGAAGGTCTTGAACAGCGCGCTCTTGCCCTCCATCACCGGCAGCGATGCCGCAGGGCCGATGTCGCCAAGGCCGAGCACCGCACTGCCGTCACTGATCACTGCGACCAGCCGGTTGGCCCAGGTGTACTTGGAGGCCAGCGTGTGGTCGGTCGCGATGGCACGGCTGACCTGGGCTACCCCAGGCGTGTAGGCGATCGACAGGGCCCGCTGGGTGTCCAGCGGTGCCTTCAGCTCGACCGAGAGCTTGCCACCCTCGTGGGCGGCGAAGATCTCGGCGTCATCGATGACGACTTGGGGGGTGCGCACCGCTGACGAGCGCTCGCGCGAGGAATCGATGGTTCCGTTAGACACGGCGTCAGGGTACTTCACCCCGAAAGCTCACTCGGGCGGGTTCCCCGCTCGTGAATAGGTCGACAAGCAGAGCCTTGCCAGCCTTTGGGCGTACCATTTCATCGTTCGATTCGGGCCCCGACGGGGCTGCTTCGCCCGCCGAGGGGAGGTTGCGCATGCCGTCATTCCGCGCCCTGCAGCCGTCGATGCTGCGGCCCACCACCCGCCGAGGGGCCGTACTCGACTCCCATTCCATCCACGTGCCCGTCGCACGCGCGATGGTCGATTGCGGCGTCTACGCCGACGGCAGTCGACTGCCGGGCAAGTACACCCACGCCGCCGCCCTGAACAAGGTGCGCGAACTCGAGCAGGACGGCGTCCCGGCGTTCGTGTGGATCGGCCTGCACGAGCCCGACGAACACCAGATGCAGGCCGTGGCCGACGTCTTCGGGCTGCACGAACTGGCCGTGGAGGACGCGGTGCACGCCCACCAGCGACCCAAGCTGGAGCGCTACGACCAGACTTTGTTCCTGGTGCTCAAGACCGTGAACTACGTGGAGCACGAATCGGTGGCCCTTGCCCGCGAGATCGTGGAGACCGGCGAGATCATGATCTTCGTCGGGCCCGACTTCGTCGTGACCGTCCGGCACGGTGATCACGGTGGCCTGGCCGGGGTGCGCAAGCAGATGGACAGCGCGCCTGCGAACTGCAAGCTCGGCCCCTACGCGGTCATGCACGCGATCGCCGATCACGTCGTCGACGCCTACCTCGATGTCACCGATCTCGTCGAAACCGACATCGACGCGATGGAGGAGAACGTCTTCTCACCGAACAGTGTCACCGACATCGAGCACATCTACATGCTCAAGCGCGAGGTCGTCGAGCTGCGCCGGGCGGTCGCTCCGTTGACGATGGCGCTGCAGCGGATGGGGACTGACCACAACGACCTGATCTCCAAGGAGGTCCGGCGGTATATGCGCGACGTTCTTGACCACAACACGCAAGCCGCCGATCGGATCGCCAGCTACGACGAGGTGCTCAGCTCGCTGGTGCAGGCGGCGGTGGGCAAGGTGTCCATGCAGCAGAACCTCGACATGCGCAAGATCTCGGCATGGGTGGCGATCGCCGCGGTGCCGACGGCGCTGGCCGGCATCTACGGGATGAACTTCGACCACATGCCCGAACTGCACCAGGTGTGGGGTTATCCGGCGGTGCTGACCGTGATGCTGACCGTCTGCACGATCCTTTACACCACATTCCGGCGCAACCACTGGCTGTAGCGTCACCCCGAGAGTTGCTGCGCGGTGCGCCAGCCGCCGGGTGAGCTTCCGTGACTGCGCCGAAACGCACGGCTGAACGCTTCCTCGGATTCGTACCCGACGCGTCGGGACACCGAACTGACGCTCAGGTCGGTCGTCCTGAGCAGGTCGTCGGCGAGGTGCATTCGCCACTCGGTCAGGTACTTGATCGGTGACCGACCGAGCACCTCGCGGAACCGCTGATCGAGTACCGAACGCGAGACGGCGGCGGCTCCTGCGAGCTCGGCGACGGTCCACTTCCGTTCCGGCGCGGCGTGCAGCGCGGCCATCGCAGACGCCAACACCCGATCGTGAAGCGCGGCAATCCATCCGTGCTCGGCCATCGGTGCCGTCTCGAGGTGAATCCTCAGCACCTCGGTGAGCAGCAGCTCGGGAAGCCGCGTCGACGACGGCGGCGCAGGCAGCGACGCCGTGGTGACCTCGAGCGCGTAGTTGATGCTCGAGGCAACCCAGCGGGCGGCGGGACCCTCGGGTACGCGGACGACGAACACGGGAGGAAACGCCCGCATGGCCGGATCGATCAGTGGATCCTCGGAATACGTGTGCCCGCAGACGATGTCGGTGCGATTCCCACCGGCACCATGCAAGAGCACCGGCATGGTGTCCCACGGCGGCCGCAGTCGCCGCACTCACCCTGACAGCGAGCGCCCTTGCAACGGCACCGGCACATGCAGCACCGCCCTACCTGTCGATGTCCAGCCAGATCCGCATCACCCCGGCGGACGCATCGCGCACCGACGGTGGCTACTTCAACGAGCAGGTGATCTACATCGACGGATTGGTCTCGATGTCGGAGGCCGCTGCGCAGGACACCATCAATCACCACGACAGCACCATCGCGCTGAGGTACTGGGGCGACGACACCAACGACGACGATCTACTGTTCGGCCCGGTCAGCCCAACGACGATGTTCGCTGCCCCCGACGGACTGCACTTCGAGCCCGCCGTAACGCTTTCCCATCTCGCGTTGGACGAAGACAGCGGGGCCTTGGAGAACCTGGGCGACGGCGGTCTTGACGAGATCTACGCCGGCGCACGCTTTCTCGACCGCAACGGCAACACCATCTCCAAGGTGGAGAGCAACCGCATCGTTGACGACCTCTGATCAGGACCGCGTTGACGCATGGTCACGTGGTGGCCGGGATCGTCGTTGACGAACTCCCAGGGCGGCGGCACCGCGTGACCCCCATCGTGGGCCGGCTCACGGGGATCTCCCGCGAGCTCACACCGGCTTGCCTGCGGGCCGCGCGGGATCCAGCACGTCGACGCCGTCCACCCGCCACGCCTCCCGCATCGCCTCGGCTCCCTTGAGTCGCACCCAGGCCGCCTCCGTCGCGGTGATCGGTGTCGCCGACAACACCGTCACCGGCTCGAGCGGCGCCGCGAGCTCCACATCGCCGATGTCGCTGGGCCCCAACAGAACCGCGGTGAAGGGCGCGGCCCTGGGGGCAGGAGCGGAGCGGCCCGGGAGAGATGGTGTGTACCACAGCGGTGTCTCGAGGTCGACGAGTGCATCGGCAGTGAGCACCAGGCCTTCGACCGCAGGCGCCGCGGCGACCACCGCGATCGACCGGGCCAACCCTGTGGGCGTCGGGCCGCGCAGCGCCACCACCACCTCGGCGCGCGGACCCGTCGTGGAGTCGGCCAACATCTCGGTGGGATCGATCATCGGGTGGCGCGAACAACCAAGGGAGACATAGCGGTAGACGCCGTCCCCGTCCGGCCCGTAGCGCAGCACGTCGATGGACTCAGCGCCAAGGAACGTCACGCTGGCCGAAACGGGTTCGGCGGTGATCTCTGCCGCGGCGAAGTGCTCGTCCAGCCGTGCGCGGACCTCGGTGAGGACCTCGGTCACTCGGCGGGAGTCACTCGGCAGGCGGGATCGAGAGGTTGGCCCCGGTATCCGCGTCGAACAGCGTCAGCTTGTTGGTGTCGAAGGCGAGTTCCACGGTCTGCCCGGCCGTCACGTTGGACTCGGCGGAAACCCTTGCCACGAACTGATTCTCGGACACGCCGGATTCGGCGGCCAGCTCGGCGAGCTGGGCGGCCTGCGCGCCAGCACCCTCGGTGCGGAAGTGCAGGTACTTGTCTGCGCCGAGCGACTCCACGAAGTCGACGGTGACCTCGAAGGTCAACGCCCTGATCCGCGCGTAGGTGTCGATCAGCGCCGCATCCTCGAGATTCTCGGGACGCACGCCGACGATCACGTTGGTGGGCTTGGGATGTTGCTCCAGCATGTCGTGGACCTCGGAGGTCAGGGTGACGTCGCCGAACGGCAGTCGCACCCCGACGTCGGTCAGCGTGGCCGGGAAGAAGTTCATCGATGGCGACCCGATGAAGCCGGCCACGAACAGGTTGGCCGGGCGGCTATAGAGCTCCGCGGGGGTGCCGATCTGCTGCGCCACCCCGGCCAGCATGACCACCACACGATCACCGAGCGTCATCGCCTCGGTCTGGTCGTGCGTCACGTAGACGGTGGTGGTGCCCAGCCGGTTCTGCAGGCGGGCGATCTCCGAACGCATCTGCACGCGCAGCTTGGCGTCCAGGTTGCTGAGCGGCTCGTCCATCAGGAATGCCTTGGGGTCGCGCACGATTGCCCGGCCCATCGCCACCCGCTGTCGCTGCCCGCCGGACAGTTGCGCAGGCTTGCGGTCCAGAAGCTCGGTGAGATCGAGGATCTTCGCCGTCTCCTCGACCTTCGTGGCGACGTCGGCCTTACTCATCTTGGTCAGCGTCAGCGGAAACGCGATGTTCTGTCGGACGGTCATGTGCGGGTAGAGCGCGTAGGACTGGAACACCATCGCGATGTCACGGTCCTTCGGCGCCTTCTCGTTGACCCGCTCGCCGCCGATGCTCAGCTCCCCCGAGCTGATGTCCTCCAACCCCGCGATCATGTTGAGGGTGGTCGACTTTCCACAACCCGACGGCCCGACCAGGATGATGAACTCGCCGTCGGCAATGCTGAGGGACAGATCCTTCACGGCCACAGCACCACTTGCGTAGCTCTTGGTCACGTGATCCAGCACGATTTCGGCCATCGATTACCCCTTCACCGCACCGGACGTCAACCCGGCGACGATCCGTCGTTGGAAGATTAATACGAAGATGATGATCGGCACGGTGATCACCATCGCGCCTGCGGCGATGGACCCGGTCGGCTCCTCGAATTGCGAACTGCCGGTGAAGTTCGCGATCGCCACCGGCGCTGTGATCGCCCGCTGGGTGGCCGTCAGCGACAAGGCAAGCAGCAGATCGTTCCAGGCGAAGATGAACACCAGGATGCCGGCCGTGACGATGCCGGGTGCCGCGAGCGGCGCGATCACCTTGCGGAAGGCCTGACCGGGCGTGGCGCCGTCCATCTTGGCCGCCTTCTCCAGATCCCAAGGGATTTCTCGGAAGAACGCCGACATGGTGTAGATCGCCAGCGGCAGAGCGAACGTGATGTAGGGGATGATGAGGCCGGGCCAGGTGTCGAACAACCCGATCCCGCGTTCGATGTTGAACAGCGGGGTCACCAGCGAGATCTGCGGGAACATCGCGATCAGCAGCGCGACGCCCACCAAAGCCTTCTTGCCCGGGAACGCCAACCTGGCGATCGCATACGCGGCCATTCCGCCGATCACCACGGCGATCACCGTGGTGATCAGGCCGATGCCGATCGAGTTGACCAGGGCCGAGCTGAAGATATTGCCTTTGAAGATGGCCTTGTAGTTGTCGAACGTCACCTGGCCGGGAATCAGCTTGCCGTCCTTGACACTTGACGACGGTTTCAACGACAGCGACAGGATCCACAGCACCGGGAACAGGGCGTACAGCACTACCAGGACGTTGACGACGATCCATCCCGTCGCCTGCCGTCCACCGACCCGCTCGGCCATCAGCGGCCCTCCTCGTCGGAGCCGGGGGCCGACGCACCGAACACCTTGATGTAGATGAAGGCGATCACGGCGACGGACAGGAAGACCAGCACGCTGATCGCCGACCCGAGCCCGAGGTTGAAGGCCTTGAACAGGTTGTCGTAGCCCAGGATCGACACCGAGCCGGTGTCGTTGGCGCCGCCCGTCAGCACGTAGATGTTGTCGAAGATGCGGAACGCATCGAGCGTGCGAAACAGTAACGCCACCAGGATGGCCGGCTTGATTAGCGGCAGGATCACCTTGACCAGACGCTTCCACGCGCCGGCCCCGTCGACCTGCGCGGCATTGAGCAGGTCCTGCGGGACCAGGGCCAACCCGGCCAGCAGCAGCAGCGCCATGAACGGCGTCGTCTTCCACACCTCGGCCAGGACGACGATCGCCAGTGACGGGAGCTGCTCGGTCAGCGGCGCGGAGCCCTCTGGCAGCAGATTGGCCAGGTAGCCGGTTCCGGGTGTCCAGGCGTAGTACCAGCTGTAGGACGCGGCGACGGTCACGATCCCGTACGGGACCAGGACCGCGGTGCGCACCGCCCCCTTGCCGAAGATGGTCCGGTGCATCACCAATGCCAGCGCCATGCCGAGCACGAGCTCGATGGCCACCGAGACGATGGTGATGGCCAGCGTCACCGCGAACGCCGTCCACCAGTACCCGTCGGTGAGGATGGTCTGATAATTGGCCAGCCCGACGAACTTGGTGTCGTCGGGCGCCGCGAGGTTGTAGCGCTGCAGGCTGAGCCATACCGCGTAGCCGATGGGGTACGCGGTGACGGCGAGCATCAGGATGACGGCCGGGCTGACGAGCCAGAACGCCAGCCGTCGGTCCGAGCGCCGGTCGTCTGTGGTGACGGCAGGCGCTGCCTGCTCTTCGACGGACGCCGTCACGGAATCAGCCCCTTTCCGTCGATGGCCTTCTGCACCTGGTCGGCCAGCTCATCGGCGGTGCGCTCGGGGTCGATGTCGGTTATGGGTGCCAACGTTGCCGAGATGCGTGTCGACACCGCCTGGTAGACGGGTGTGGCGGGGCGCACCGCGGCATTGGTGAGCTGCTGGCGGATGATCTCGTACTGCGGGTACTTGGCCTGGAACGCCGGATCGTCGTAGAGCGACTCGCGGACGGCGGGCAGGCCACCTTCGATCGAGGTGTACCGCTGATTCTCCACGTTGCGCAGGCATCGGATGGCCTCGAAGGCTTCCGCCTTGTGCTGGGTGGTCTTGGCGACGGCCAGGTTCAGCCCGCCGATGGTGACCTTGGCGGGCTCGCCGGGCTGCACCCCCGGGTATGTCGCGAACCCGAATACCTTCTTGCTGGCGTCATAGGCCGCCTTGAATTGCTCGTCCGTCGGGGAGAACGTGCCGGCGTCGTTGATGCTGCCGGCCAGCGCGGGGTCGTCGTTGAGCGGGAGGAAGGACACGCCGCCCTTCACCGCGTTCTCCAGCAGTCCCGCCAGTACATACGGCCAGTTCACTTCCAGCGCGGCTTTGCCCTGCTCGAATCCCAGCCGCGCGGTGCTCTCGTCGGTCTGCGTGATCGACGGGTCTGCGCCGGGCGCGGTAGCAACGGCCTTCATCACCTGTAGCGCCTTCACCGTCGCGGCCCGGTGCTCGGGGGTATCGGTCAGCGTGACGGTCTTCCCGTCGTCGGAGAGCACCTGGCCGCCCGCACTTTCCAGCAATGTGTTGAACCACACCACCAGACCCTCGTATCGCTTGGCCTGGACGGCAATCCAGCTGGGCTTGCCCGCGGCATGCAACCGCGTCGCCTCGGAAACCATGCCATCCCACGTTGCTGGCGGTTTGTCCATCAAATCTGCTCGGTACCAAAGTAATTGGGTGTTGGTCGTGATGGGCGCGGCGTACAGTTTGTCCTGCCATTTCGCCGTCTCCAGCGGTCCGGGCAACGTGTTGCTACGGGCGTCGGCCTCCGCCTGACCCGCAGGATCGTCGGAGAGTGGCAACGCCCAACCCGCTTCGGCGAACTCGGCGGTCCAGACCACGTCCAGCGCCATCACGTCGAGCGTCTTGTCGTTGCCGGTGAGCCGGCGGGCCAACTGCAGGCGCTGGTCGTCGGCACCCTTGGGCAAGCTGATCTGGTTGATGGTGAAACGCCCGCCGAGCTCGGCGTTGCAACGCTTCGCCACGGCGGTGAAGGTCGCCATCTCGTTAGCCGGTGTGTAGTAGTTGATGACGATTCCGCTGGCCTGCGACCCACACGCCGAAACCATCGACGCCGTCGTCAGAGCAGCCAACACCGCAGCCCGCAGCCGCAGAGCGCGCACCGCCCGCCTCCTGTCCGTGCGAGTTCCTCCCGCGGGCAAACCGTAGAGCGAGTTACGCGTGATGTGCAACACTTTCGGCCCCGCGCGTCGCAATCGTGATCTGCGGGCGCCCCGTCAGCGAACTCGCTGGGTCGGCGGCGACGAGATCAGATCGTCAAGCGCGCCAGCAGATCCCGACCCTGCTCGGCGCCCTGCGGGTCGCAAAGCACGTCGTAGCGGCCGGCCACCAATTGCATCGTCGAACTGAAATCTCTTGTGCCGCGAGCCATCGCGTACTGCAGGCCCGAGGTGATGAGGCCGAAGAACACACCGGCCACCAGTCCGGCGATCAGCGAACCCCACGGGCTTGGGCTGAAGAAGCCGAGCACCAGCCCGATGAACAGACCGAGCCACGCACCCGTCAGCGCGCCGCCGCCGAGTACCCGCGGCCAGGTCAACCGTCCCGTGACGCGTTCGACCTGCATCAGGTCGACACCGACGATGGTCACCTGCTGCACTGGAAACTCTTGGTCGGACAGGTAATCCACCGCGCGTTGCGCTTCGGCATAGGTCGGGTACGAGCCGATCGGCCAGCCCTTCGGCGGCGTCGGCAGCCCGGCCGGGCCGCCGCGGCCCGGCTTCTGTCCAGGTTGTAGCGGACTAGTCATCGTTTCATCTCCTCCGGCCTACGGACAGCCAACCAGGCGACGTCCAGACCGACAACGCCCCGGCGCCCCCAATCGTGCCCCGAATGGCGACCGACCACCGGGATTCGGCC
>JAVRPF010000874.1:0-2578 GCA_032162385.1 Mycobacterium sp. | reverse complement strand
TGCCCGCGCTGCATCTGCTGCCGTTGGCCGAGGTGCTCGGCGTCGTGCCCGTGCTCGCCACCGATGTGCTGCGCAGGCTGCGGATGATCAAGGACGCGGCCGAGATCGACGCGCTGCGCAAGGCGGGAGCCGCGATCGACCGGGTGCACGCCCGGGTCCCGGAGTTCCTGGTGCCCGGCCGGACCGAGGCCGACGTTGCCGCCGACATCGCGACAGCCATTGTCGCCGAAGGACATTCGGAGGTGGCGTTCATCATCGTCGGGTCCGGTCCCAACGGCGCCGACCCACACCACGAGTGCTCCGACCGGGAGCTGAGGGCCGGTGACGTGGTCGTGGTCGACATCGGCGGCCCGTACGACCCCGGCTATAACTCGGACTCCACCAGGACCTACAGCATCGGTACGCCGGAGCCGGAAGTGGCACGGCGCTATTCGATACTGCAAGAGGCGCAGCGGGCGGCGGTCGCGGCAGTCCGGCCGGGAGTGACCGCCGAGCAGGTGGACGCGGCGGCGCGCGACGTGCTGGCCGCCGCCGGTCTGGCGGAGGCGTTCGTGCACCGCACCGGGCACGGCATCGGTCTGTCGGTGCACGAGGAGCCCTACATCGTTGCGGGCAATGACCTTCCGCTGCAGGAGGGCATGGCGTTCAGCGTCGAACCGGGAATCTACTTTCCCGGTGAGTGGGGTGCACGCATCGAGGACATCGTCGTCGTCACCGGTGACGGTGTGATGGCCGTGAATCAGCAGCCGCACGACCTCGTCGTGGTTTCCGCGGTTTCCTGATCAACGGGCGCGCCGGCGGCCGCTCAACGAGCGCGGCTGGATTGGCTCCGTCGGTAGTTGGATCTTGCCGGCCCTGGCGGCCGCGACGACCCCGCCGTCGACGAGTATGTCGGTGCCGGTGATGAAGTTCGACTCCGGTCCGAGCAGAAAGGCGGCGGCGGAGGCGATGTCGTCGGGCGTGCCGATTCGGCCTGCGGCAGACGCCGCGATCATTGCGCGCATCGTGTGCCCGACCTCGGATGCCAGCTCCTGTCCGCCCTGGGGCGTCGAGATGATCCCTGGGCTGATGGAGTTGATCCGGGCGCCGCGCCGTCCCCATGTCACGCTGGCTGCCTGAACTTGGATCTGGTTGGCGCGCTTGGCGATTGAGTACGCGGTATGGGGATCGGTGATGACGTCCGGACTGGTGAAGGGCAGCCGCAACAGGTCGTGAGCAGGGGTGTGGGCCAGCGCGGTCTCCTGCTCCGGGGTAAACGGCGCAATGAAGTGCCCGGCCATACTGGCGATGACGATGCCGGCCCCGCCGGGAGCGATCACCCGCCCGAACTCCTCCAAGACCAGGGCGACGCCAAGCAGGTCGACTTCCAGGATCGCCGCGGCAGGGGCCTGCGCGCCGGAGAGTCCTGCGGTGTGGGCAACCTAAGCGACGCGTCCGATCGCGCTCGCTGCCCGCGCCAGTTCGACCACCGATTCGCGCGCCGACACGTCTACGTGGTGCGTGGTGACGCGATGGCCTTCGACCGTCAGCCTGTCGGCGGCCGCATCCAGCGTCCCCTTGTTGAAGTCGGCGAGCACGACCTTCCTGCCCGTTCCCTGCCGACGTGCGATCGCCTGGCCCATGCCACCGACACCGATCACTACGAGTACTTCGTCGTCCATGGCGGCAGATGCCCACTCTCACTTGGCTACAGGTGTCAATTAACGTACAGTTGTACATTATCCAACGCATGGACTTCAAGAGCGAATTCATCACGCCGGCTCGTGATCGACGGGCGCGCCGTTCCCGGTCGGCGCTCTTGCGCGCCGCCATCGATCTGGTCACCGAACGGGGCACCGCGGCGATCCCCATCACCGATTTCGCCGATGCCGCGGACGTCAGTCGCCAGGTCGTCTACCAGCAGTTCGGCGATCGCGACACCCTGCTGCTCGAGGCGGCGATCGACCTCGCCCGACGCGAGCTGTTGCCCCGCATCGACGACACCCACGCGCTGGATGGCCGCGCGCAGGCCCTCGCCACGGCGAGCCACTTCGCCGGACACCGGCGCTTCTACCGAGCGTTGCTGATGAGCTCTTGTGCGTTCGTGCTGAACAAGGGACTCACCGGGCTGCTCCTACCGATCAATCGCGAGGGCATCCGCGAGATCTACAGTGAGCGACTCGATCCGCAGATGCTCGACGACGTCGCCACCTACGTGACTGGCGGGGGCACGTCCCTGCTCAATGCCTGGCTGGTCGACGGCGAGGACCCGCTCGACCCCGAGGAATTCACCGACCGCCTCATGCGGATGCTGTCCTTCCTCGCATGGGCGCACCGGACCGCTGCCGGTGACACAGAGCGAGGGCAGTGAAACGGAGCCAGCGAGCTAGTCGCCGCCGCGGTCCAGCAGGTCGGATGATCCCAGCACCCTCTCGACCCGTACCTCGATGACGACGCGGCGCGGGTTGACCCGCGGCGTGCGATAGCGCTGGGCGTAGCGCAACTCGGCGTCGCGGACCGCGTCTGCGTCGGAGTTCACCGTCGCGCTGCCCTCCAGGGAGAGCCAGCGGGCGCCGTCGACCTGGCTGAGCACGGCGAT
>JAVRPF010000873.1:0-2828 GCA_032162385.1 Mycobacterium sp. | reverse complement strand
CGCGCTACGTGCGGGCCCCGACCTCCTAGCCCGGCGAAACGGCGCGGGATGGCTACTGTGGTCGGCATGAGTCGGCACATCAGGTCCGCGACGACCCTGGTCGCCCTGACCGCGTTGCTGACCGGCTGCGTCCCGGGTCTGGGCGCGGACCCGCGCTTCGCGACCAATGCCGGCGCCCGACCGCAAGGTGCGCCTACGACGAAGCCCGCGCCCAGCGGTCCGCCCCCGATCGCCGCCCCCAAGAACGACTTGTCGTGGCGCGACTGCACGTCGAAGGTGTTCACCGACGCCGGCGTCCGCCCGGCGCCCGGCGGTGTCCAGCTGGATTGCGCGAACTACGACGCCGACCTCGACCCGGTCAACGGCGGGTCGGGGACCGTGACCATTGGCGTGGTGCGCGCCCGGTCGAATCAGACTCCAAAGGACGCGGGCCCCGTCGTCTTGACCACGGGCTCCGAGGTGCCGTCCTCGGCGCAGTTGCCGGTATGGCTTTCCCGGGCGGGCACCGACCTCTTGCAGGCCCATCCGATCGTCGCCGTGGACCGCCGCGGCATCGGCATGTCGAGCCCGATCGACTGCCGG
This sequence comes from Mycobacterium sp., assembly GCA_032162385.1. Classification (GTDB taxonomy): domain Bacteria; phylum Actinomycetota; class Actinomycetes; order Mycobacteriales; family Mycobacteriaceae; genus Mycobacterium. The sequence goes on along the minus strand of JAVRPF010000873.1, from coordinate 2,246 downwards.
GATCACCTCGACCGCCAGGCGATGCGCGATCAGGCGCAATTCCAGAGCGGCGACGACCCGGTCGCCAATCTGTCCGACATCTCCAACACCGCCACAACTAACTGCACCGACGCCATCGCGCCCGGTGACAGCGCCTACGACAACTCACACGCGGCCTCCGACATCGAGCGACTGCGCAGTCTCTGGGACGTACCGAAAGTCGCGTTGCTCGGCATCGGCAACGGCGCCCAGGTCGCGCTGGCCTACGCGTCGTCGCGGCCCGACAAGGTCGCCCGGCTGATGCTCGACTCCCCGATTGCGTTGGGGGTCAACGCCGAAGCGGCCGCCGAGCAACAGGTCAAGGGCCAGCAGGCCGCACTCGACGCGTTCGCCGCGCAATGCGTCGCGGTGAACTGCGCGCTGGGTCCCGATCCCAAGGGCGCCGTCAGCGCGCTGCTGGCCGATGCCCGCGCCGGTAGGGGGCCCGGCGGCGCATCGCTGGCCGAAGTCGACAACGCCATCACCGTCGCGTTGGGCTTCCCCTCCGGCGGCCGCGTCAACGCCACGACGAGTCTGGCCAACGCGCTGGCGGCCGCCCGCTCCGGCGACGCCAACCAGCTGACCAACCTGATCAACCACGCCGATGCCACCCAGGACACCGACGGTCAGTTCGTCAACTCCTGCAGCGACGCGATCAATCGTCCGACCCCGGACCGGGTCCGCGAACTCGTGGTCGCCTGGGGCAAGCTCTATCCGCAGTTCGGCACCGTCGCCGCACTCAACTTGATCAAGTGCGTGCACTGGCCGACCATCTCGCCGCCGGCGCCGCCCAAGGACGTCAAGGTCGACGTCGTGTTGCTGGGCGTGCAGAACGACCCGATCGTGGGCTCCGAAGGCGTCGCCGCGACCGCGGCCACGATCATCAATGCGAACGCCGCCAGCCGGCGGGTGATGTGGCAGGGCATCGGCCATGGCGCGAGCATCTACACACCCTGCGCGGTCCCGCCGATGGTCGGCTATCTCAACAGCGGCAAGCTGCCCGCAACCGACACTTACTGCCCCGCCTGACACGGTCGGGGGTTTCATCGAGCCGGGTTCAACGCGGTGTACGGTGCGCTGGTGAAGGGAGCTGACTCGACCGGCGTGCGCGATTCGGTACTGGCCGCATTCCGTCCCCGGACCGGCGCACCGAGCACGGCGACGATCTTGCGGTCGGTGTTGTGGCCGGCGGCGATTCTTTCGGTGCTGCACCGCAGCATCGTGATCACCACCAACGGCAATATCACCGACGACTTCAAGCCGGTGTGCCGGGCGGTGCTGAACTTCCGGCACGGGTGGGCCATCTACAACGAGCACTTCGACTACGTCGATCCGCACTACCTGTACTTCCCCGGCGGCACGCTGCTGCTGGCGCCGTTCGGCTATCTGCCCTTCGCGCCGTCGCGCTACCTGTTCATCCTGATCAACACCGTGGCCATTCTGATCGCCTGGTATCTGTTGCTGCGGCTGTTCAAATTCACGTTGTCCTCGGTGGCCGCCCCGGCCCTGCTGCTGGCCATGTTCTGCACCGAGACGGTGACCAACACGCTGGTGTTCACCAACATCAACGGCTGCATCCTGCTCTGCGAGGTGCTGTTCTTCCGGTGGCTGCTCGACGGCAAGGTCAACCATCAGTGGTTGGCCGGCGTGGCTGTCGGGCTGACGCTCGTCATCAAACCCTCGCTGGCGCCATTGTTGTTGCTGCCGTTGCTGAACCGGCAATGGCGGGCGCTGGTCACCGCCGTCCTGGTGCCGCTGCTGTTCAACGTCGCCGCCTGGCCGTTGGTGAGCGACCCGATGAGCTTCGTGCGCGGCACCGTGCCCTACATCTTCTCCACTCGCGACTACTTCAACAGCTCGATCCTTGGCAACGGCATCTACTACGGCCTGCCGATGTGGCTGATCCTGTTGCTGCGCATCATCTTCGGGCTGCTGGCAGTGGGAAGCCTATGGCTGCTGTACCGGTACTACCGCGAGCGCGACCCGCTGTTCTGGATGCTGACGTCCTCCGGTGTGCTGCTGATCGCGACGTTCCTGGTGACGGCACTGGGCCAGGGTTACTACTCGATGATGCTGTTCCCGTTCCTCATGACGGTGGTGCTGCCGAACTCGGTGATCCGCAACTGGGTGGCCTGGCTGGCGATCTACGGCTTCATGACGATGGACCGCTGGCTGCTCGGGCACTGGCCGACGACCGGGCGGGCACTGGAATACCTGCGGATCACCTA
>JAVRPF010000872.1:0-7223 GCA_032162385.1 Mycobacterium sp. | reverse complement strand
TTGGCCGACATCGACGGCAGCGTCGTCACGACGGTGTACGTCCACGGCAGCGGGGCGGCATCGACGCGCTGGGGCTGTCCGTCTGCGTCCAGGTAATCGACGTCGACGATGCCACCCGGCGGCCCCGTTATTTCATACATGATGTGTTTGGGGTTGAAGGGTTTCGTTTCGTCGCCGTTGCCGTCGGCGGCTACGGCGATGTCACCGGCGCCGAAGGTGTTCCGGATCCGTACCACGGCATACGCGCCGAGCATGACCACGACGACGAGAAGTAGCGGGATCCACAACTTCTTGAAAAGTCGGAACACCCTGTGTCTCCTTACCTTTGGGGCATGCGGCGTGGAAGCGATGCGAAGCGGTGACTCACCCGTCCCACACGCTCGGATCGCTGGGCGGGTACTGCGCGCAGACGTCGGTCGAGTGCGCGGCGACGCCCTTGTTGTTGAAGAACAGCTTGGCCCAGTTACCCCAGTGGGTCGCCATCTGCTCGTAGTAGACGTTGGTCGCGGTGTCCTCGGAATACTGCCGGCGGCCCGCGTAGTCCAGCGAGAAGAACCAGTAGATCCGGTCGCGGGCGGCGTTCTCGACGTCGACCGGCCGGTTGTGGTAGTCGATCATGTAGCGCTGGTAGTAGATCGGCTCGACGTCGCGGGCCGCGGCCATGTACTGGTCGACGGTGCAACTGGTCTTCAGGATCCGGTGCGGGATCGGGTAGTGATCGGTGGCATCGGCCGCCGCCGCTCCGGCGAACGCCGTGGCCGCGATACCTCCCGCGACGACGGCGATCCCGGCTCGCAGAACCGAACCCGCACAGACACTGCGCGCGCGCGTTGATGTGTTCATTGAGAATCTCCTCTCGTCTCAGCGCGGCCCGCGGCGGACGTCACGACCGGCATCTGGTCAGGGCAGTACGTACTGATCGCGGCGGCCAGGAATTGCCACGTCTGCGCGGTGGTGCTGGCCCGTGGGAGATTCTTGGACAGGAACGCCGCCGACGTGTAGGCATCGGCGTCGGTGCCGTTGCCCAGTCGACTGCAGGTGATCTTGCCCAGCCACGCGTTGTAGTCACGCGGGCCGTAGATGCCGTAGACGTGGAGCTGGTTGGCGAAATCGGTGTCGACGTCGCCGTGCGCCGGCGCGGCGAGCACCAGCGCCGCCGTGATCGACGCCAGCCCCAAACGCTTGTCCAATCTCATTGTTGCCCTTCGGGACTCATGGGGTCCAACCGCCAACCCCTCATGGCGCTGGCATGGCCGATTGCCACCAGGACCCGTGTTTGAGAGTGCCGTGGCTGCGACCCGGCTGCGACGGGAGAACTACGTAGCCGATACGTAAGCCTTGAAGTCGCGGCAGTCACCGAACGTCGCAAACCTACGTAGCGCCGTAAGTAGTTCTTCGGTGCCGCACGGGCCGTGACCGGTGTCTGCTGAATGAGTCACATCAATGAGCTCTCCGAGCCGAGTACGAGACCGGTCGTCGCATGAATCTCTGGCATTTCGCACAGTGGAAAGGGCCCGCCATGTCCACGATCACCGTCGGCCGAGAAAACACCGATGACATCGACATCTACTACGAGGATCACGGCACTGGACACCCGGTCGTCCTGATCCACGGATACCCTCTGAACGGGCACTCCTGGGAAAAGCAGGAACGCGTCCTGCTGCAAGCCGGATACCGCGTCATCACCTACGACCGCCGCGGTTTTGGCCAATCGAGCCAGCCCACAGTCGGCTACGACTACGACACCTTCGCCGAGGACCTCAACGCGGTTCTCGAGCACCTCGAACTCACGCGCTGCGTCTTGGTCGGCTTCTCCATGGGCACCGGCGAGGTGACTCGCTACCTGAGCACCTACGGCTCATCGCGGGTCAGCAAAGCCGTTCTGATGGGCGCGATTCCCCCGTTCCTGCTCAAGACCGACGACAACCCCGACGGCGTCGAGCAGTCCGTCTTCGACGACATCAAGGCCGCGGTCATCGCTGACAGACCTGCCTACTTCAAGAATTTCCTCGACGACTTCTACAACGTCGACGTCCTCGCCGGCACCAGGGTCAGCGACCAAGCGTGGCAAAACAGCTTCAATGTCGCCGTCGCCGCGTCCGCACACGCCGCTCACGCCTGCGTCGACGCCTGGCTGACCGACTTCCGCGACGACCTCCCCATGATCGACGTGCCAGTCCTGCTGATACACGGCGATGCCGACCGCATCTTGCCCTACCCCAACACGGCCAAGCGACTGCCCGGTCTCATCGAGGACCTCACCTTCGTCACCGTCGAGGGCGGACCGCACAACATCGCCTGGACTCACCCCGACGTGGTGAACCCCGCCCTTCTCGACTTCCTAAAGAAATAGACCGAGCACAGCCTCAACCCACCCAATCAAACCAACGGCACCTAGCCCGCAGGAGGCACGATCGACATGAACGCCAACAGCAGTGCGTTGTTCAGCCGGGCTCACGCGATGAATGCCAGACAGGCGTGGGCCCTACTGGCTGCCGGCGTGCTCGGTTATGAAGTCGTATGCAAGGACGGCCAGCTCCTTAGTGAGTGCGTGGACGAGTGGCTGGCCTCTAGGCCGATTCTGACGCGGGCGGCGATAGCGGCTCTGGCACTTCATCTTGGCAATGCGGTGCCGGAACGGTATGACGTTGTCTCGCTCGGGTTCTCGGCGATCAGGCGAAGTTCACGGGTGGGATTTCTTGCCTCAACGCGATGGCGTGTACCGGCGCGGTAGCACCGGAGCAGAGAGGAAAGGACTCATGAGTGGACGACACAGCAAGCCCGCTACATCTTCGGTCACCGTCGCCAAGATCGCCTTTGCCGGCGCGGTCCTCGGTGGCAGCGGCCTGGCACTGGCCGGCCAGGCCGGCGCGGCCAGCGACGGCGAATGGGACCAGGTGGCCCACTGCGAGTCCGGAGGTGACTGGGCCATCAACACCGGCAATGGCTACCAGGGCGGACTGCAGTTCGCGCCAGACACGTGGAGTTCCAACGGCGGCGGCGAGTACGCGCCCGCGGCCCATCTGGCCACCAGAGAGCAGCAGATCGCCGTCGCCGAGCGGGTGCTCGCGCACCAAGGCCGTGGCGCCTGGCCCGTCTGCGGCGGGCCCCTCTCGGATCCCACGCCACGCAACGTCCCTTCAGAAGCACCCGCGGCCGCCGACCCGCCGCTCGACAACCCCGAGCTGAACGACGTTGCCCCGCCGGCGCTTGAGGCCCCGCTGCCGCCCGCACCGATCTCGGCCTTCGATGCACCGCCTGCTGCGGCTCCGGAGCAGGCCGTCATCGTCGACACCGCGCTGCAGTCCCCGGACCCGCCGGCCGTGGCCACCCCGGCGCCTGGCCCTGCCGCCAGCGAGGCCGAGATAATGACACTCATCCATCAGGTCTCAGGGACGCCGTATGTCTGGGGTGGAAATACCGCCGCGGGAACTGACTGCTCGGGGCTGGCTTCGTGGGTATCGAATGCGGCCAGTGGCCGGCCGGTTTTCGGGGATAGATTTAGCACCAGGAATGAGGAAGCTGCCCTGTTGGCGCGTGGGTTCCAGTACGGGACCGGACAGCCCGGGGATCTGGTGATCGGCTGGAATGGCGGCCATACGGCCGTGACGTTGCCGGGCGGGACCCCGGTCTCCAGCGGTGAACGTGGTGGCGTGCACGTCGGTGGTCTTGGCGCGTATCAGAAACAGTTCACCCATCACATGTACCTGCCGATGGCACCGGAGCAGGTGGAAGCTGAACCGGCTGGTCAGGACGATGATGTGGCCATATAGCAAAGGATACCGTTGTGAGCGTTGATGATCCGCATTCGGCGACAGCAGACTCATACACGTTCGTACTGGTGCATGGAGGCTGCCACGATGGCTTCCTGTGGCAGCCGGTGATCGAGCGCCTGGAGCAGCTAGGCCACACGGCATACGGCCCGACTGTGGCGGGACACGGTAAAGGTGTTCCCAAGAACGTCACCCACGCCGAATCGACGCAATCGATCGTGGACTTCATCGTGGGCAGGAACCTCACGGACTTCATTCTGGTGGGCCACGGTTACGCAGGCACCATCATCAGCAAGGTGGTCGAGGTGATCCCGGAACGCGTTCGCCGCCTGGTCTTCTGGAGCGCCTACGTCCTCAACGACGGCGAGACCGCGCTCGAAATGCTGCCGGACAGTGTCGAGGCGCTCACGCAGATGGCGGCCGACTCGGCCGACAACACCTTCATGATCCCCTTCGACATGTGGCGCGACGTCTTCATCAACGACGGCGAGCCCGATCTAGTGCAACGTGCCTACGACCAACTGTCCCCAGAGCCCTTCGGGCCGTGGGCCCAGCCGTTGAGCATGGAGAAGTTCCATTCTCTTCAGACTCCACGCAGCTTCCTGGTGGGGGCTGCCGACCTGGTGATGCCGACAGGCGATTCGGGCGATTCGGGTTGGCATCCCCGCATGTCGAGCCGACTCGGACGGTTCCGGTTGGTCCAGATGCCGGGAAGCCACGAGGCGGTCTTCACCGATCCCATCGGCCTGGCCGACAAGTTCGTCGAAGCAGGACGCGATTAGCGCATCGATTAGCGCACCACCTCCGCCAAGGCCCGTATGTCGTTACGCCCAGGGATCGATTCCTCGTTGCTCGGCGACCCACGCCGCGACTTGGCTGCGGGAGGTGAGACCCAGTTTGATCAATACGTTCGCGACGTGGGTCTCGGCTGTTCGCTGGGCGATGACCAGAGATTTGGCGATGGCCTTGTTGCTCAGGCCTTGCGCGAGCAGTCCAGCGATTTCCTCCTCACGCGGTGTCAACAGACCCGCGCCGCCGGCGTTCATCTCTTCCGATCTGGTTGAGCGCCTTGTGTGTTCGGCGTCGTTCAAAGCCTGGGCGAGCGGCATCTGCCGTCCACGCCGAAACGCGGCCGCGTACGCCTGATCGCCGAGCGCGGCGCGGGCGGCGGCCACGGACTCATCGTGCTCACAGACCAGCTCCGGCATCAGGACCGCGATCGAGGCGCCGGTCGAATCCCACAACACTTCTGCCGCGCCCAGCATGTGGGCTGCACGCTTGTGCTGCCCGAGCGCGCCAACCCCCCACGCCAGGGCTTCCAAACCCAGGGCGGTGCCCAGCCGGTCATCGAGCCCGAGTTTGATCTCGAGACCGGAGCGCTGAAGCTCCACGGCGTGAACGGTGTCGCCCCTGCGCCACGCATCCAGGCCCAAGGCCATCAGCGCGTTCGCCCGGTGCAAGGATTCCCCGCGCGGCCCGGTCAGCTGAATAATGTCCTCGTAGCACGCCTTTGACCGCACGTGGTGGCCCGCCATGGACGCGAAGAAGGCAAGCGACTGCAAGACGTCGAGATGACCGTCCAGGTCTGTCCGATCTATCGACATGGCCAACGCCTGCTCGAGTTCGGACACCGCCCGGGGTAGGTCGCCCGCGAAATGTGCCGAGTGGGCGGTGACATGATGCAGCTGGGTCAGCACCGCCGGATCGCTCACCTGTCGACTCAACCCGCGAGCCTCGTCGAGTAGTCGGTTGCCGGTTGCGAACTCACCTCCAACCATCGCCATGATGCTATTGCGCAGTAGTGCGCGCACGCGCACAGCGGTGACTCCACTCGAGCGCGCAAGCGCTTCATCGAGCCAATGCCGCCCTTCCCCGAGCTTGCCGCGCGCCCATAAACACCCGAGCGGAATCCCCACCAAGATCTCCATGACTGCATCGGCGTCGCCGAGTTCGTTCAGGCAGAAGTCGACCGCGGACCGAATGTTTGCACTCTCTGCAGCCAGTCGTTCCAGCCAATACACCTGGCGCTCACTGATCCACTCCGCCTTCGCGGTGTGAACCAGCGCCGCATACCACTGCAAATGGCGCATCCTGAGCGCTGGTCCGTCCCCGGCCTCATTCAGGCGTTCCAACCCGAATTCACGGATGGTTTCCAATAGCCGATACTGTGCGACCGTTCCCCGCTCGTGACGAACGACGATCGACTTGTCGACCAGACCCGACACCAGATCCACAATCTCGTCACCGGCGATGTCGCCGGTGCACACTCCCTCAACCGCGTCCAATTCGAAGCTTGCGGCGAACACGCACAACCGAGCCCACAGCCGCTGTTCCTGCGGGGTGCACAACTGATAGCTCCACTCGATGGACGCGCGCAGCGTCTGCTGTCGATCGGGACGTCCCCGTTCACCACCCGTCAGGAACGCATACCGATCGTCAAGTTTCGACAGAATCTGCGCCGGTGACAACGATCTGAGCCGTCCCGCTGCCAACTCGATCGTCAGCGGCAAACCATCCAAGCGGTAACACAAGGCGGCGACCGCGCGGTGGTTGTCCTCGGTCAAGGCAAAGTCCGGCACCGCCGCGGCCGCGCGCTCGATGAACAGCGCCACCGCGTCATATCGGGACAGCCCAGCCACGCCGCCACTACGTTCAAGCTCTGGCGTTGCCATCGGGGGCACCGGTAAAACCGCCTCACCGACAACACGAAGCGGCGCCCTACTAGTCGCCAATATCTGCAGATCAGGGCAGCTACGCAGCAAGGCGGCCGAGAGCGCCGCGACCTCGTCGATCAGATGTTCACAATTGTCCAGCACCAGCAGTAGATGCCGGCTGCTCAGAGAGTCGATCAACGCCTCAAGACCATCCCCAGAGGACGGACCACGTACACCCAGCTCAGTCAAGACCGTCTGGGTCAACAGAGCCGGATCCGGCAACTCTGCGAGTTCGACCAGCCACACGCCGTGCGGATAGGCGCGCCTGCGGTCTCTTGCCACCCGCTCTGCCACGCGGGTCTTGCCGACACCACCAACGCCGGTCAGAGTGACCAGCCTGGACTTGGACAGGGCGCGCTTCGCATCGGCGAGTTCGCGACGCCGGCCGACGAAGCTCGTAACCTCCGCCGGTAGGTTGCCGCCAGCATGAAATCCCGCGGTGCTCTGCACCACGGGCTCAGCGTACGCGGGCCCTACCCACCGCGACGTGCGATTTCGCTCGGCCAATCCAGCGCCCAAGCGACCCCTGCAACCATCACGTTCTTCGACCGAGTCTGTTTCGCCGGCCATCGGCGCAGTCACAGTCATGCTCAACTCCTGCGTGGTGTTTGCATCGGGGATTAGTTGTGACGTTTGGTGATCCGGACCGGCGGCCTCCTATCGGCAGTTCCTGGCTTATGTCCGCGACCGACCGATCGGGGTCTCGCTGCCTGCCTGCGTGCGGGGTTGCTGAGCG
>JAVRPF010000871.1:0-5882 GCA_032162385.1 Mycobacterium sp. | reverse complement strand
CCTTCTCGTCCTCGACGACCTGGTGGATGTTGCCGTACCGCGCCTGATAGTCGGCGCCGCCGAGCTCGTCGAGCGACACGTCCTCACCGGTGACGTCCTTGATCACGTCGGGGCCGGTGACGAACATGTAGCCCTGGTCACGGACCGCAACCACCAGATCCGTCTGAATCGGCGAGTACACCGCTCCGCCCGCGCACTTGCCAAGGATGATGGAGATCTGCGGCACCAGGCCGGACAGCAGCTCGTGGCGGCGGCCCAATTCCGCGTACCAGGCCAGGGAGGTCGCCGCGTCCTGGATGCGGGCGCCGCCGGAGTCGTTGATGCCGACGATCGGGCAGCCGACCATGGCCACCCACTCCATCAGCCGGGCCACCTTGCGGCCGAACATCTCACCGACGGTCCCTTGGAACACCGTCTGGTCATGGCTGAACACGCCGACCGGGCGGCCGTTGACGGTGGCGTGGCCGGTGACCACGCCGTCGCCGAAGAGGGCGTTGGGATCGCCGGGAGTCTTTGCCAGCGCTGCGATCTCGAAGAAGCTGCCAGGATCGACCAGGGCGTGGATGCGCGCGCGGGCGCTCGGAATGCCCTTCTTGTCACGCTTGGCGACGGCCTTCTCATCACCGGGTTCCTTGGCCAGCTCCAGCTTCTCGCGAAGCTCGGCGAGCTTTTCAGCAGTCGTGTTCGCGGTCACGTCGCCTACTTCTCCTTCTCGCCAGCTTCGATGCGGTTGATCGCCTCGCTCATGTGCGCGCCGACCTTCGCAATGTACGGCTCGTCGATGGCCTGGATGTGCTCGCCCCCGATGGCAACCACCTCGAGGTCGGAGACGAACTCGCCCCAACCGCCGTCGGGTGCGCGGGTGGCGTAAGCAGGCTCGAACGTGATCGCGTCGTCGTGGTACCGATCGGCCATGTACAGGGTGACGTGGCCGTCGTACGGCTTGATGTCTGCCACGTCGAGCGCGCGCTGATCGAGGTACGACGTGCGCTGATGCTCGATGATGCCGCCGGGGATCTGCACGCCTACACCCTGGACGGCCTCCAGTACGAACTGCACCTGGCCCGCGTCGTCGAGTTCCTCGAGCTGCTCGTACGGGATCTCCGGGATGGTTACGTTGAAGGTCTTCTCGGCGAACTTCGCGTAGCGGTCCCAGCGCTTGCGGGTCGCTTCCTTGGTCTGCAGGATCGGCTCGCCGGGGCGCACGCAGTCGATCAGCCCGACGAACTGCACGTCGGCACCTGCGTCCCTGAGCCCGATCGCGCATGCGTAGGACAGCGCCCCGCCCAGCGACCAGCCCGCCAGGATGAACGGCTTGCCCTTGTTTTCTCCCGTCGCTCCGCTCGCCCAACCGTTGAGCTCCAGCAACTTGGGCACATACTGCGCGGCGCGCTCCCGGATGGTCCCCTCCACGCGCTCCAACCCGTACATCGGCGTGGCTGCGGGCAGACGCTTGAGCAACGGTTCGTAGACCACCGTGGAACCGCCGGCGGCGTGGAACACGTACACCGGCACCTGCTCGTCGGACTCGGCCGCCCTGATGGTCCGCACGAAGCCGTCGAGTTCCCCGGACTCGAGGAACTCGCGCACCGTGGTGGAGAGCTCCTCGATGGTCTGCGCCCGCTTCACGTCGTCGGCCGTGATGGTGCCCTCGGCACGTTCCGTGAGCCGCTGCGCCATCTTGTCCGCCGACGCGTCGTCGATGGCAGGCAACGGGTTGAAGATGCCGCCCGGCGACTTGCCGGTGACGATGGCCCACGTGGCGAAGGTGACCCGCTCGGCGGCGTCACGGGGCGGCACGTCCGAGTTCAGCGCTTCGGCGAGTGCCTGCTGGTTGAGCACCTGCGCTGCGCCCGACAGGTTCGGCTTCGGTGCTGCAGGCTTCGGCCCGGCCTGGTCTGTCGGTGGCGGGGGAATCTCCAGATCCGCAGCCGGGGATTCAGCCGGGGCTTCAGCCGACTTCTGGGCGAGCATCTCCTCGAGCTCGGCCACCGTCGTCGCCCCGCCCATCAACTCGGCCTGGGCGGCGGCGATCTCTTCGTCGGTCTGCGTCTTCTGGACCTCCGCCAGCTCCTCGACTTCGTCGCGGTGCTCGATCGCGTACTCGATCAGTTTCTCGACGTTGTACAGGTTCGCGTCGCGCACCGCCTGCAGCTGGATGGGCGGCAGGTCGAAGTCGTACTCGACGCGGTTCTTGATCCGCACCGCCATCAGCGAGTCCAGGCCCAGCTCGATCAGCGGCACCTCCCACGGCAGGTCCTCGGGCTCGTACCCCATCGCACCGCCGACGATCATGCCCAGCCGCGCTCCGATGGTCTCGCCGGAGTCCGGTGACCACTTCGCAAAGCCCGCACCGAGATTCGCGCCCTGAGTCAGGTTGTCGCTCAGGATTGCCGCGTCGTCGGGTTCCTGGGCGACGGGGGTCAGCTCGACCGACGCTTCTTCGGTCAAGGCAGCGCCTGCGCCAACTGCCGTGGGCAGCACGGTCGCCTGACCACCACGGGTCACGATCGCGTCGTAGGCGAGCGTGAACGACTCGGCGATCCGGGCGTGCACCTGCACCGTCGCGCCGCCGGGGTGGCGGGTCAGCGTGGTCACCAGCCTGGCATCCTCGGCCGGAAGGGCGCGCTGCTCGTAGGCGGTCAGCTTCGCGTCCGGAAGCACCTGCACCGCAGCGGCCTTCACCAGGGAGGCGAGGGTCCCAGAATCCACAGCGCCGCGCGGCGCGAATTCCCAGACGTGCCTGCCGTCGGGCATGGCGACGTGGGTGCCCGGGATCACGGCCGAGCCGTCGGCGGAGAAGTGCGCGTCCAGCCAGTGTTCCTTGCGGCGGAAGCGGGTCGATGGGATGGCCGCGTAGTCGCCTCCGCGACCGGGCAGTCCGGGAGACCGCCCAGGAAACAACGTGCGGAAGTCGAGGTCGTGGCCGTAGACGAACAGCTGTGCCATGGCCGCGGTCATCGAGTCGACCTCGTCCTGCTTGCGCGCCAGCGTGGCGATGAGCTGCCCATCATGCAAACCTGCGGCAGCCGTCGTCAATCCAACCTGCATGAGCGCCACCGGGTTCGGCGCCAGCTCGAGGAAGGTGGTGTGGCCGTTGTCGACGGCGTTGCGGACGCCGTGCGTGAAGTACACGCTGTGCCGCAGACCCTTCTTCCAGTAGTCCACGTCGTGGATGGGCTCGCTGCCCGGCCGGATGTACCCACCCTCGTGGACGGTGGAGAAGTAGCCGACGTTCAGCGGCAACGGCTCGATGCCCTGTAGTTCGGCGGCGAGTTCGCCGAGCAGCGGGTCCATCTGCTGCGTGTGGCTGGCGCCCTTGGTCTGGAACTTGCGGGCGAACTTGCCCTCCGATTCGGCCCTGGCGATGATCGCGTCCACCTGTTCGGGCGGACCACCGATCACTGTCTGAGTCGGCGCGGCGTACACGCAGACCTCGAGGTCCGGGTAGTCGGAGAAGACCGTCTTGATCTCGTCGGCGGAGTACTCGACGAGCGCCATCAACCGGATGTACTCGCCGAACAGCATGGCCTCACCCTCGCCCATGAGGTGGGCGCGAGAGCAGATGGTGCGGGTGGCGTCGGCCAGCGACAACCCGCCGGCGAAGTACGCCGCGGCCGCTTCGCCGAGCGACTGACCCACCACCGCACCGGGTTTCGCCCCGTGCGCCTTGAGCAGCTCACCGAGCGCGACCTGAATCGCGAAGATGACGGTCTGCGTGGTCTCGATGCCGTAGTCCTGCGAGTCGTCGAGGATGAGCTCGACGATGGAGTACCCGAGTTCGTCCTGGATCAGCGCGTCGACCTTGTTGATCCACTCGGCGAACGTCTCGTCGCGCAGGTAGAGGCCCTTGCCCATCTTGCGGTGCTGCGCACCGAATCCGGCGAGCACCCACACCGGGCCGTTGGTGACCGGCCCGTCGGCGGCTAGCACCAGCGGACTCTGCTTGCCCTCGGCAAGTGCCCGCAGGCCCTTGATCGCCTCGTCGTGGTCGTGGGCCAGCACGACCGCGCGCGAGCGGCCGTGATTGCGCCTCGACAACGAACGGCCGATCGATTCCAGCGACGACGCCCGGCCCGCTGGGCTGTCGATCCAGTCGGCCAGTTCGGCAGCCGTCGTCCGCTTGCGCGAGGTCAGGAATCCCGAAACCGCCAGCGGCACAAGAGGTTTCGCCGACTCCTCGGCTGCGTCGGCTGCATCGACCTCGGAGGCTAGCTCCTCGCGCGCGACCTCGAGCAGGCGCAGCGCCTCATCGGTCAGACCGGGCAGCTCGGGCTCGTCGGAGTCGAGCGCCTCCACGCCGATATCGTCATCCGCTTCGTCCCCATCTTCTGCGGAGTGGATGAATTCGCCGTATTCGTCCATCCGGACACCACCGACGTACGCGGCATCGGCAGCGGGCGCGGCAGGCTTCTCAATGGCCTGGTCCGATTCGGCTTCCGGCTCGACGAGGTCGACGGCCAGCACTTCCCGCACCACCAGGTGGGCGTTGGCGCCGCCGAAGCCGAAGCCCGACACGCCCGCGATCGCGTGGCCACTGTAGCGCGGCCAATCGGCGACGGTGTCGTTGACCTTGAGTCGTTCCTTCTCGAAGTCGATGTACGGGTTAGGCCCCGTGTAGTTGATCGAAGGAGGCAGCTTGTCGTTCTTGAGCGACAGCGCAACCTTCGCAAGGCTTGCCGCGCCCGCAGCCGATTCGAGGTGTCCCACATTGGTTTTCACGGCGCCGAGCAGTGCGGGCTTGTCGACGGGACGGCCACGCCCGATCACCCGGCCCAGCGCGTCGGCCTCGATCGGGTCACCGAGGATGGTGCCGGTGCCGTGGGCCTCGACGTAGTCGACGGTGCGTGGGTCGATGCCTGCGTCCTTGTAGGCCTTGCGCAGCACTTGCTCCTGCGCATCCGGATTCGGTGCGAGCAGGCCATTGGACCGGCCGTCGTGGTTGACCGCGCTGCCCGCGATGACGGCGATGATGTCGTCACCGTCGCGCCGCGCATCGGCGACGCGCTTGAGCACCAGCATGCCGCCACCCTCCGAGCGGGCGTAGCCGTCGGCGTCCTGCGAGAACGACTTGATCCGGCCGTCGGAAGACAGCACGCCGCCGACCTCGTCGAAGCCGATGGTGACCATCGGGGTGATCAGCGCGTTGACCCCACCGGCGAGCACCACGTCGGCCTCGCCGGAGCGCAGCGACTGCACGCCCTGGTGCACGGCGACCAGTGAACTCGAGCAGGCGGTGTCCACTGCCACCGACGGACCGCGGAAGTCGAAGAAGTACGACACCCGGTTCGCGATGATCGAGCTCGCGTTGCCGGTGATGGCGTACGGATGCGCGACCGTCGGGTCCGACAACGCCAGGTAGACGTAGTCGTTGTTGGAGCTGCCGATGTAGACGCCGACGCTGTCACCACGCAGGCTCGACGCCGGGATGCGGGCGTTCTCCAGCGCTTCCCACGTCAGCTCCAGCGCCATCCGCTGCTGCGGGTCGATGTTGTCGGCTTCCATCTTCGACAGCGCGAAGAACTCGGAATCGAAGCCCTTGATGTCCGACAGATAGCCGCCCCGGGTGCGGGCCCTGGCGATCCGCTCGGCCAGCCGCGGTTCTTCGAGGAACTCCGACCAACGGCCTTCGGGAAGGTCGGTGATTGCATCGCGGCCCTCCAGCAGCCCCTGCCACAACTCCTCCGGCGTGTTCATGTCCCCCGGTAGACGGGTGGCCAAGCCGACGATCGCGATGTCGTCGACCTCACGGGCGCGAGACCAGTCCTCCTCCCCTTCGACGAACTCCACCACCGGTTCACCCTCGACGATCACCGTGGCCAACGCTTCGATCGTCGGATGCCGGAACGCGACGGTGGCGGTCAGCGTCACGCCGGTGAGGT
>JAVRPF010000870.1:0-2788 GCA_032162385.1 Mycobacterium sp. | reverse complement strand
CCAAACCCCCCGAGAGCCCGGATGCCTCCACATCCGGGCTCTCAGGCCGTATCAAGTGGGCGCTGGCAAACAACATCGAGTAGTCGATTACTCGACGTCGCGCAGCAGCAACGGCAGACAATGAGTCGTCCGGCGCCCACGTCCGCGGGTCGCCGTGTCGAAGAGAAGGGCCCCGCCGATGTCCGCGATCCAACCATCCGCTGTCACAGTGCGAAACGTCAGGGTAGAGCGCTGCGACGTCTGCATAGTGGGAGCCGGGCTCGCCGGACTCAATGCACTCTTCGTAGCCAGCCGTTACCTATCTCGCGATCAGAAGGTCATCCTGGTCGACCGCCGCGAGCGCGTCGGCGGCATGTGGGTCGACACGTACCCGTACGTGCGACTGCACCAGCCGCATGGCATGTTCACCGCCGGGAACATCAAATGGACTCTCGGCCAGGATCCCTCCCACTTGGCGACCAAGGGCGAGGTGCTCGACCACTTTGACCACTGCCTCAACGTCATTAAGCAACAGGTGCGGGTCGACGAGCGTTTCGGCTGGACGATGGAGTCTGACGATGAGACCGACGGGATCGCGCGGATCACCTGCAAGTCTGCCGATGGCCAGTCCCTGGTGATCGAGGCGACGAGACTGATCAAGGCGTACGGCTTCCGGATTGAGCCCAACGATCCGCTCGAAGTCTCGAGCACGCGTGTCCAGTCGGTGTCTCCCGACTCCACCGACATGCGCGACGACGACATGCGCGCCAGTGACACCCCGGTGTGGGTCATTGGTGGCGGAAAGACCGCGATGGACACCGCGCACGCGCTGATCACGGAATACCCCGGCCGCGACGTGAACCTCGTGGCAGGCTCGGGCACGTTCTTCGGCAGCCGCGACCGGTTCTTTCCCAGCGGGGCCCGACGATGGTGGGGCGGAACGCTCGTGAGCAAGCTCGGCGTGGAAGCCTCCCGTCGTTTCGACGGGACCAACGAGTCAGACGTTTGGGATTGGCACCGCGCTGCCTACGGCACCTGGGTAACCCCCGAAACCGGGAATTTCCTGCTGGGCGTGTTGTCCGAATCGGAGAACAAGACGATCGCCGCCGGCGTGAACGACATGATCATGGACCAACTCGTGGATGCCGTCGACCGCAACGGTACGACCGACCTGGTATTCCGCAGCGGAGCCACCAAGGCGATCCAAGCGGGCAGCTGGATAGTGAACTGCACCGGATACGTCAAGGAAGCCGATTACGACTACGAGCCCTATGTTTCCGACAGTGGTGCCGTGGTCTCCATTCAACTACTTTCTGCCACAATGCATTTGTCGTCGTACATGGGTTACTTCCTGACTCACTTGCTCTTCCTGGACAAGATCAAGGACCTCCCGCTGTACGAGCTCGATGCGCTGGATCTGCGGACGAAGTCGAAGACGGTATTCCCGTATGCGCTATTGACGCTCGCCCAGCACAACATCAGCCTGATCGCCGACAGCGTCCCGGCCAAGGCGTTCAGCGAGTGCGGGCTCGACTTCGATCGCTGGTACCCGTTGCCGCGTCGCCTGGCCGCGACGGCACGGTTCATGCGCACGCACCGCCGCGAACGCGAGCACCAGCGCCGCACCCTTGACACCGTGCGCGAACGATTCGACGTCCGTTGCGGCCCGCTGACCTAGGCGGCCGGGTGGGCGGCGAACCAGTCCAGCAGCAGATCGGCCGTAGTGTCGGGTTGCTCGTCGAGGATCCAGTGCGATACGCCGTTGAGGACCTCGAAGCGGTACTCGCCGCGAACATAGTCTCCGCAGAGTCGAGCGCCCTTCTCGAGTAGGGCTATGTCTCCGTCACTCCAGACGTACATCGTCGGGACGGTGACCTTCGCATCGGTGTCGCGTGAGAGACTCAGCGGCACCGCGCGGTACCAGTTGAGCGCGGCGGTCAGCGCACCCGGCTCGGCCATCGCCCGTGCCTCGGCATCGGCCAACGCTGGCGCATGTTGTGCTCTGGACTTCGTGAATCCGGACAGCGTGAACGTCCCACGGCCGCGCTTCAGGTACCACTCCGGCACTCGGGGCAGTTGGAAGAAGTACATGTACCAGGAGGCCAACGCCTGTCGGCTTGTCACGAGTGCCTTCAAGAACGCCCCAGGGTGCGGCACCGACAGCGCAGTCAGGGTGAGCAGGCGGTCGGGAAACTGTTGAGCCACCTGCCACGCGACGCCAGCGCCCCAGTCATGACCAACTAGGTGCACGCGCTCCGCACCGCTCGCATCGATGAGCGTTCGGACGTCCTCCGCAAGCTCGGATATGCGATAGTCCCGGCGGCGCGTCGGCCGGGCGCCGGGCGAATAGCCACGTTGGCGAGGAGCCAGACACCGGTATCCCTGTGCGGTCAGCTGAGGAATGATCGGCTGCCACATCGTGTGTTGTTCCGGGAATCCGTGCAAGAGCACCACCACCGGCCCGTCGGCCGGCCCGGCATCGATGACGTCGAACACGAGCTCACCGCGACGGAATTGTTCCATCGGCTCAGCGTATCCTTTGGCCACGCAACCGCCATGCACATCACTGAATCGCCGCTATCACCAACCGTGTTGATCCTGAGCTGAATTCGGCAACCCAGAGCGCGCTCGCTCGCCGAGGCTCTTCGACCACTACATCGAATGTGGCCGTGTCGGTCGATCGCCTGACGGTGGCCTGCATGCAGTGCTGTACTTGACCCATGGGAGGGAAATCGGTACCACGTCAGCTCGGTCGGGTCGCCGCTGTCGTTGCACTAGGTGGGGGACTGCTTCTGTCGTCTCCGGGAAC
>JAVRPF010000869.1:0-2896 GCA_032162385.1 Mycobacterium sp. | reverse complement strand
CACCGGCATCGCCGAAGTCGATCCCGGCGCCGGCACACAGGTCGACGACGGCCGCAGACACCAAGAGCTGTCCATTTGTGGCGAGCGCCGCGACGCGAGCTGCGGCGTGGACGGTGATGCCGCGCACGTCGTCACCGACGACTTCCACCGGCCCGACGTGAATGCCGGCACGTAGCCCGAGTCCGACCCGTTCGACCTGCTGGCTGATGGCCCAGCCCGCACGCACTGCTTGCGGGGGCGAATCGAACCGCGCCAACCATCCGTCCCCCGTGCTCTTGATCGCCGTTCCTCCGTGGCGTTCGATCTCCGCTCGGCTGAGGGCGTCGTGCGCGTCGATCATCTCCCGCCAACGACGGTCACCCACCTCGACCGCCCGCTCGGTGGAGCCGACGATGTCAGTGAACAGGACCGCCGCCACCAAAGGAGGCATCCGCGGGTTTTCGGTCACCCCTCTGACGAAGTGTTCGATCTCGGTGAGGAGCGCATTCGTGTCGCCCGCGAATGGGACATGGTCGCTGCCTTCCAATTCGACGAAACGCGCGTGAGCGATGAGCGACGCGACTTCCTCGCCCGCTTCAAACGGGATGAAGTCGCCGCGTCGATGCAGAACAAGTGCAGGCATGTCGAGGGTGCCGAGCGCCGCGGACACGTCGATCGACTCACCCGCGTGAGAGAGGGCCCTTGCCATCTCCGGGCGGAGAGCCGCCCGCTCGAACAGCGCATAGTTCGTACGATTCAGCCGTGAACCCGCCAGGCTCGGCGCGAAGACTTCGAGCCCGTACCCCTCGCCCCAATGGTCGAGCATCTTCGCGCTGCGGTCCGCGACGCGGGCCACGATGTCCTCGCGTCCCTTCGTTCGCGCGAATGAGGAGCACATGATCAACGCCAGGCAGCGCTCTGGGTACGTCGCCGCGTACAAGCCCGCAACCGGTGATCCGTTCGAAAAGCCGAGGATCACGGCGCGTGAGCTACCAGCCGCGCTCGTGACGGCGCGGAGATCGGCGACGTGCTCCTCGAGTGTCGGCACGCGCCTCACCGGATCGGAACGCCCGACGCCGCGCTTGTCGTAGACGATGACGCGCGCAAACGACCCGAGCCGGTCCAAGAACCTGGCATACGCCGGATCGGCCCACTGCAGATCGACGTGAGACGCGAAGCCGGGCACGAACACCAAGTCGCTCGGCCCCTCACCGAACACCTGGAACGCCAATTCAATACGCCCGCTGCGCGCGAATCGCGTCGTTGGCCGCACGAACACCCCCAGGAAGTCGACGGACAGCCAAGACACTAGTCAGACACCAAACTCGTCTCACCCAGGCTGCGTGTCTGCCTTTACCTCACGGCGAGATCATTCCGATGCGATCGCTCGCAGGATGTCGAGCTTGGCGGCGCGGCGACTGGGCAAGATGGCCGCAATCACACCTGCGATGCATGCCAGCATGACGAGAACGACGAGGCTCGTCACAGGCGCGCTGAACTGATCGACTCCCTGGTCGTGGAGGGCCGCGACGAGCGCCCATCCGAAGAAGAGACCGATCAGCAAGCCGAGCGCTGTGCCTTGCAGCGCAATGATGACGGACTCCCACCGGATGGTCGAGCGCAGCTGGCCTCGAGTCATCCCAACGGCTCGCAGTAGGCCGAGCTCGCGGGTCCGCTCGAAGATGGAGAGCGCGAGCGTGTTGCCGATGCCGAGCAACGCGATCACGATGGCCAGCGCCAACAGTGCGTACACCAAAGCGAGCATCTGATCGATCGGCTTGGCGAGCTCCTGCTTGTAGCCAGCCTGGTCGAGCACCTTGACGCCGGGGTACCGCTTCGCCGCCTCCTTCACGGCCGCAAATGCAGTCTGGGTGTCAACTCCAGGCGCCTTCTTCACGAAGAGCTGATAGTCGAACCGGTTGGCAAAGTTGGCCTCATACGCCGCGATGCTCAGGAAGTAGTCACCCGCGGGGCGGTTCTCGCCATAGATGAGGGCGACGCGCAGTTGCTTCTCGCCGGTGTCCTTGAAGACCACGGGGACGGTGTCGCCAAGGGCGAGGTGCTTGTTCTGGGCGACGTCCTTGTAGATCGCAATCGAGTCGAGGCCGAGGTCAGTCGGTCGGCCGTCCTGCGGTTTGACGTCGAAGAGTTGGAATGCTGTCGCGGGGTCGACTGCGACCAACATTTGGACGCTGCCATCGATGCTGGCGGAGCCGATTCGCAGCCCGGTCGCAGCCTTCACTTGCGGCAGCTGGTTCAACTGCCGGGCGAGGCCGGGGTCGACGCCTCCGGTGGTGCCGCCGCCACCGTCGACGAAGAAGTCGCCGGTGAACGAGCGGTCGATCGTGGCGTTGATCGAGGCGGTCGTCGACGCCGCGAGGATGGTGATGAAAGCGACGAGTCCCACCCCGATCATCAGCGCTGACGCGCTGGCGGCGGTCCGCTTGGGGTTGCGCATCGCGTTCTGTCGGGCGAGACCTCCGCTGAAGCCACGAATCTTGGTCAGCGGCCAACCCAGGACCCGGCTCAATGGCAAGGAGACCGTCCGTCCGAGGACGGACACTCCGACGAACACCAGCAGTGCGCCGAGCCCGACGATGGACAGCGCATTGTCGATGTTGCCGACGAGTCCCATCAGCAACGCGCCTCCTCCTGCGAAGAGCACGGCCAGTCCGGTGAAGACGCGTCGTTTCGACCCGTAGCCGCTCGAGCCGACAAAGACCGCGCGCATTGCAGCGATCGGCGGAACCCGGCCGGCCTCCCGTGCGGGGGCCAGCGCGGCGAGCGCGGTGATGCCGATCCCCGCGACGAGCGCTGCCACAGCCGTACCGCGGGTGAAGACGACTCCCCCAGCGGGCACTTCGAAGCCCAAGGTGTTGAGGAGGGCCTTGAGTGCACCGGCCACGGCGATCCCGCC
>JAVRPF010000868.1:0-4245 GCA_032162385.1 Mycobacterium sp. | reverse complement strand
CGGCCAAGCTGCCGGCCCAACATGGCGATGCGCGCCCGAGGCTTCAAGTCGACCTCGCGTGGGCAAACGTCGTCCTCCATCGTCTGGCGGCCGTCGAAGAGGCACTTCGGCTGGCCGAGGTGGGCATGGACTCGGCTACGAAGAACGAGGAGGGAGACCTGCGCGCCGAGATGGACCTGATTCGCGCTGTGATCGCCGCTTTCCAGGACCGTGTCGACAGCTTTGCCGAAACCGCCGTTGAGGCGTGTGTCGAAAGGGCCGACACACTGCGGCCCTTCATTCTGTGCCGCGCAGCCGACCTCGCATCATTTCGCGCGCTCCGGATGTCGGACTTCGATGACGCACTTCGCTGGCAGCGGTGGGGACGCCAATTCCACGAACGCATCTCAGGGACGCTGAGCGTAAGCTACGGATACTGTTTTGCCGCGATTGCGGCCAACGAGCAGCTCGATATCGCCGGCGCCGAAGCGCACCTGCGCCACGCAATGCGCATCGCGCTGCTGCCGTCCGGTCGCCCCACCTATGTCGCAAAGCTCGCCGGAGCGCTGTTGGGGGAGCTTTTCTACGAACACGGCCAACTCGACGAAGCCGAAGTATTGCTCGACGACGCATACGCATTGGGCGCCGAGGGCGGAATCGTCGACTTCATGCTCGCCAGTTTCGGGACCGGAGCGCTGCTGAAGTCTTCCCGCGGTGACGCAGCGGCCGCGCGTCGCCGTCTCGCCGAGGGCCTCGACATCGCCAAGACGCTGCAACTCCCGCGGCTGCAGGCCCGGCTACTCAATGACAGTGTCCGGATTGCCGCCCTGGCGGGGGAGCCGATCGAGGACTCTCTGGCGCGGCGAATCACCCATTCGCATTCTGAACACCTCGACGAACTCGGCGGCGTGACAGCCGAACTCATAGCGGATGCACAGATCCGAATGCTCCTGATCGACGGGACACCGTCGGCTCTGGATGAAGCCTGCGGGCGGGCCCGCGCTTGCCGTGATCGGGTTGATGAGCACAGTCGCCCCCGTGCACACCTTCGCGCGACGCTGCAACTCACGCACTGTCTCGGTGCTCACGGCGATCATGATGAAGCAGTCGGCGTCCTGCACCCCGCGCTGAGAACCTGTGCCGCGCTTGGGCTTAGCCAGTTGCTGATCGACGAGGGGCCGCAGATGATTCGCCTCGCGCAGGACGTTGTTCACGCGAGCGGGTCCAGATCTACGGATCAGGCCACGCTGGCCAACGTTCGCGATTTCGTATCGAACCTGGCCGACACGTGAGGCGTCTGACGCGTCACGGGTTCGGGCGGACGGTCAACTCGGGGGTCCGGGCACGCTTGTCGAGGTAGCGCTCACGGGTGACCAGATACACCGGGAACGCCATCGATACGCCGATGTAGGACAGTGCCACGAAGATCCAGCCCCACTTGTACCCCAGTCCAATCCGCTTGCTGTCGGTCACAACCCAGACCATGAACACCAGCCAGGCGACGGCCATGTCGATGGTCAGGAACGCGGCGGTGCCACCGGCCGCCAGCGCATCACCGAAAAACGTCACCGGGTTGAGAATGTTTCCACCGGCGGCCATCCAGGAAAATGCGTGCGGCCAGGTCAGCACCAGTGCCACGGCGCCGGCGACGATGTAGAAGGCGTGACGAACATTGGTGGATGTGGATGCGGGCATAGGCAAGTTCCTTGAGTGACTGACTACGTGGGATGCGGCAAGGAACTCGGGTCGCCTGTGGTGGCGACATGGCTGTGACGCGTGGGCGTTTCGAGCAATCCCCGCACGGCCCCTTCCGCATCACCACTGGCTGATGTTTGCGGCAGAAGAGACGCCGCCGCGCGCACCAACATGACCGCGAAGCCGATGCTGAACACGGTTGCCGCCGCGATCAGTGGTGTCGAGGGGTGCTCAAGGTGCACGGCGATGATGGTGGGCCAACCCGCGCCGAAGTTGGCCCCGAAGAATGTGAACGGAAACAGGACGAACAGAATCAGTAGTTGCCACTGGCGGCCGCAGCGGGCACGCAGCTGCGCTGCCGCCACCGCGAAGCAGACCACTTGAGCGGCCTCAAGTACGCCAATCACCAACGGGTACTGCAAGATCCGGAAGACGTGTGGCCCCCAGTAACTGTACGTTCCTCCGTTTATGCCGACCATTTCGAACACCGATGTCATCAGCAACTCGATGCCTGCCCAGATGTAGAGCGCGCTCCGGGTGAGCGTTCCCCGCCCGATCGCGCGCGCGATGACGATTGCTGGGCTGGCGTACAAGACCGCGTAGCCACTGTGCGTCCAGATCGGCTGCGGGATGTTGAAAGCGGTGAAGTGCGTCAACATGCCCGCTGTCGAGTAGAAGTACAGCATCATCGCCACGTCGTAGAGCGGCTCGGCGAAGGCGCCGACCGTCGCGGCCAACACCATGAGCGCGTAGAACGGAGTGCGCTCGCGTATCCCCATCCGAATGGCGAGCCCGAGGATCACAGCGGTCAGCGCCCAGCTGCCGTACGTCAGGATCGCCTGCGTGGTGAGATTCAGCGCGTGATCGAGCGGCGGCACACAATCACGGTATGGGCACATGGCGCCACGTCGCGTCCCCCGACAAGGGGCTTTTCGATCCCTCTCGCGAGAGTGACGATTGTCGGTCGGGATGAGAACCGAACACCGTCGGGAGCCGACGTGTGGCCTCGGCGTCGACGGTGGGAATGTCGATCCCGACTATTGGGTTGGAGCGCGGGCTCCGTGACGTTCGTTGACATCGCACCGCGCGACGTTGTCTGGCCAGATGAATAGCAAGCCCGTTTCTGGCGCAACGTCACCACTCACCTGCCAAGTTGGTGGTACTTGGCGACCGCGTCGGTCCGGTTGGCCGCGCCCAGCTTTCGCAAGATGTGTTTGACATGTGATTTCACGGTGCCCTCCGCCACGAACAGACTGAGAGCGATCTGCGCGTTCGTCTGACCGGAAGCGATAGCACGCAACACGTCGATTTCTCGGGCGGTTAGGTCGCGAAGGTGGCCGCCGGAGTGACTGAATGTCGGATACTGCAGAGGGTCTGGTGTCTGCAGCAGCTGCTCCACTGGCGTGGAGGCGGGGCCGGCGCGTTCGATGACGTCGAGGGTGAAGTCGTCGGCCAACGCGGTCGCCGCGCGCAGGTGTTCGTCGGCGGCTCGGCGCATGGCTTGGAGCCGGTCCATCATCAGGTTGCGCTCGAACGCGACACCGAGCCCCTCAGCGAACATCGCGAGGACGTCGCGGTCGACCTCGTAGACACCGGGTCGTTCGGAGCTGCGGTCGGCGTGCAGCAGCCCGATCGGTCTGCCCCAAGTCAACACGGGTGCCGCGACGTATCCGGCGGTTTTGGTCACCGCCGCCAATTCGGGGTGAACGCGCGGGTTGGACTGTGGGTCGCGCACCAGGATCGGAACTCCGCGCCGCACCATCTCACTTTCCACGAGGGGACCACTAAGGCGTCGTGGATTGGCCACACCGACGGCCACCATCGTCTGGGCGAACTCCTCGTCCTCATCCGCCCACGCCGAGCAGGCGACCCAGGTGCCATCGCGGATCCGCGAGAACAGGATCCGGCTGAATCCCATCCGGTGCGCAGCGAAGGGGGCTCGCTCGGCCAGCGATGCCACCGTCGCGATGCCCCGCAGCCCGCCGAGTGCTTGCTGCGCGCCGAGCACCATCTCGGTGTGCCGCGCCAGGATGGCGTCCTTCAGCGACACTTGCGCCAGTTCTGAGCGCAGCAGCAACGCGGCGATCTCGCCGTGACATCCGTCGTGCGGTGCGACGAGGGAACCTTCGAAGTGCTCGCACAGCGCCCGCCGGGCCGCGGATAGCGCCGCATCGGCGGCTCGGAGATCGTCGTTGCCGAAGCTGGGGCAGACTTCACGGCCGTCGAGTACGTGTCGGGTCAGACGGACGATCTCGCGGGCGCGATCGATGTCGTCGGCAGCACGTGGCCGTGCGTTGTGCCAACACCACGTCTCCTCCGCTGTGACGGGCACCACAAGCCTGCTCTGCCATCGCGTAAATGTCAACTATTTGATATGGTCAGACCGAAAGCTCTGTCGTCCGACGATGAGAGGCACGGCGCCGAGATGTTCACCACCGATCAATTGGAATTCGTCGCCGCGATCGAACAGTTCTGCGAGAAGCGCTGCGCCACACTGGAACAGCGCAGGTCGCTCACCGACAGTGGACGGCTGTCCAACAGCCCCGAGGTGCTGCGAATGTTCGCAGAGCT
>JAVRPF010000867.1:0-4328 GCA_032162385.1 Mycobacterium sp. | reverse complement strand
TGCGCCTCGGGACGCGGAGCCGACTCGGGCGGGCGCGGCGCGCGGACCGGCCGTCCACTGAGTACGTCCTCCAGACGTTGGCGTACCACCACGCTCGGGACGGCCCGATTCGCGGTGAGAAAGGTGCCGCCGAAGTGAAGTCCGACCGCTTCGCCGGTGCCCAGTGCGATGACCGCGGAACCCGAGTTGCCGCCAAGGGTGCTGCAGTCATGGCGCAACGCGGTCGGCTGCGTTCCCATGATCTCGCCCGGCGCGAGTCGCTTCTTGTCATAGCGGCCGGAGAAGATCCGGTCCATCTGACCAGGGTCGGGGATCCGGCCGTCCCGGGCCGGATAGCCGATGACGGCCACGAAGCCGCCGGGATCGGTCTCGGTCGATAGCGCGATCGGGTCGGCCAGTTCGCTGCCCGGTGCGGCCTCGGCGCGAAAGAACGCGAGATCCGGACCGTCGCCGTCCTCCTCGATGAAGAGGACCTCTCTGAGGCGAACGTCATGTCGGTTGGATTGTCGAACTCTTCGACGAAGTCGATCGAGGCCGCAATCCGATCTCTGTCCCAGCCGGGCCGGAACACGAAGCGGTCTCCGGACCGGCGGGAAAACAAGAGCGCGACATGGCGGTTCGTGACGACGACGTCGCGGCCCACCAGCCAGCCGGTTCCGACCCAGGCGAAGTCGGGGTGGCCTTCGAGCTCGATGCGACCGACCGCTCGCGCCGCGTTCGCCAACTGGTCCGACGCGCCCTGTAGGCGAGCCCTCCACACCTCGCTTTCCGCATCGGCGAAGGTGAGTTCGGCGACGTCGTGCTTGATGTCGAGCACGGGTCGTTTCGTGAAGAACACGATCGACTCGAGTTCCAGTGCGCCCTGCGCCTGAAGTACCTCGGGTGATTCCAGGACCTCCGGGTCAGCGATCCTGGCCTCGGTCTCGAAGGTGACTTCGGACTCCGCGGACGCGCGCTTGGCTTGTATCTCCCTGGCCAAGTCTGGATCCCGAGCATCGATTCGGCGTTGAGCTCCTGCAGACGCGCCAAGATATCGGCCATGATGTCCCCTACCTCTCCCTGGCACGATTGTCGCGCCCGCGAGCGTAGTTGGGGTCGATTTGCGGGGCCTTCACCCGTCGGTCGCCGAGTGTGCAGTTGCCGCGTCACTTGCGGAGATTGGCGATACCCACGTCCAGGGCGGCCTCGAGGTGACTGAGGTCACCGGTGTTCAGCAGTACCGAGACCCCGCCCTGGATGCCTGCCAGCAGTGCCGCCGCCGCGTGCGACGGGTCGACCGACTCGGCAATCTTTCCCTGCTGCTGCATGGCGCGCACCCCTGACTCGATCTCGGTGCGCCACTGGTCGACCAGCGCCGAGGTCACCGCCCGCGCTCCCGGCGTCCGGCCGATCTCGGACATCACGGTCGACAGCGGGCACAGCTGTCCCTGCGTGCGGTAGCGCTCCACCGCCACGTCGCGCCACCGCTGCCACGCCGCCCAGGACGTCAACCGGCTCAGGTGCGGTTGCTGGTCGAACAAGGCCGCGATCCATTCGCTGACCACGTCCTGGGCCGACGAGTACGGGCCGTCGGGCGTGCGGATGAACGCAGTCGCGCCGGGTCCGATCGCCACCGAGCGCCAGGCGCAGTTCGCCGATCACGTGGCACCGATGCTGGCCCGCATCCCGTCGCGGCGGATGAGGACGCCCGAGGAGGTGGCGGCGGCGGTGGTCTTCCTGGCCTCCGACGATGCGGCCAACATCCACGGCGCCGTTCTCGGTGTCGATGGGGGCTGGGCAGCGGTGTAACAGATCCTCTAAGTTCTGTTACGTGACTTCTGAATGCGCTGCTGACACTGCCATCCTCCTGCTGCGCGTCGTGCTCGGTTTGACCATGGTCGCGCACGGCTACAACAAGTTCTTCGGCAAGGGTGGTCTGGCGGGCACCGCGGGCTGGTTCGACAGCATGGGCATGAAGCCGGGCATGCTCCACGCCCGCATCGCGGCCACCACGGAGATGGCAGCCGGCCTGGGCCTGGCCGTCGGGCTGTTGACCCCGATCCCCGCGGCGGGTTTCGTCGCCTTGATGTTCGTTGCCGGCTGGACCGTGCACCGGCCCAATGGCTTCTTCATCGTCAAGGAGGGCTGGGAGTACAACCTGATCCTCGCCGTCGCGGCAGTCGCCCTGGCCGGTACCGGCGCTGGCAGGTTCAGCCTGGACTACGCGCTCTTCCACACCTCCGGCGGGTACGACTACCTGCATGGCTGGTGGGGCCTGCTGATCGCCGTGGTGCTCGGCCTCGGCGGCGGCATCGGTCAGCTGGCGATCTTCTACCGGCCGCCGGCCAAACAGGCGGGTTAGCCGCGCAATGTCTCAACCACTCGGCACCGAACCGGACTATCCGCAGATGGCCGTGCAGCGCGGTCGCGTCGAACCCTCGCCGCGGCGGGTCCGTGGTTACTTCGACGGCCAGCTGGTGTTCGATACGACGCACGCCCGCTACGTGTGGGAAGTGCCGAACTACCCGCAGTACTACATCCCGCGTGCAGACGTGCGCGATGAGTTCCTCGTCGACGACGATCACCCGCAGAAGGTGCAGTTCGGGCCCTCGCGGCTGTACTCGCTGACTGCGGCGGACGCCACTCGAGAAGGTGCGGCGCGGGTGTTCGACGCCGACGGCGGCGGCCCGGTCGCGGGCACCGTCCGGTTCGACTGGGACGCCCTCGACTGGTTCGAGGAGGAAGAACCCATCGTGGGTCATCCCCGCAACCCCTATGCCCGGGTCGACGCACTGCGCTCGCACCGGCACATCCACGTCGAAGTCGACGGCGTCGAGCTCGCCGACACCCATACTCCGGTGCTCCTCTTCGAAACAGGTTTGCCGACAAGGTATTACATCGACCGCACCGATGTCGCGTTCACAAACCTCGAACCCAGTGACACACAGTCCCTGTGCCCGTACAAGGGGATCACCTCCGGCTACTGGTCGGTGCGAGTCGGCGAGACCGTGCATCCGGACCTGGCGTGGACGTATGACTACCCGCTGACGGCCGTCGCCCCGGTCGCGCGGATGATTGCGTTCTACAACGAGAAGGTCGAGATCGTCGTCGACGGCGTTCCGCTGCCTCGGCCGCACACGCCCTTCAGCTGATGGGCGCGCGGTCAGAAGTTCGAACCGTTCCGCACATCTAGAACACGTTCTAGTCTGCTCGGCATGGGCTTTCTCAAACAGGAATCACCCGTCGTCGACTACGCCGAGTGGAGCAAGGGCACCCGCGCCGAGAAGATCGTTCCGATGGCCCGGCATTGGGCCGAGGTCGGCTTCGGCACACCAGTCGTGCTGCACCTGTTCTACGTGGTGAAGATCCTGCTGTACGTCCTCGCGGCGTGGCTCGTCGTGCTGACCACCGACGGCATCGACGGCTTCACCAACGTGGCGCAGTGGTACGCCGAGCCGATCGTGTTCGAGAAGGTCGTGCTGTACACGATGCTGTTCGAGGTCGTCGGCCTTGGCTGCGGGTTCGGCCCGCTCAACAACCGCTTCATCCCCCCGATGGGCTCGGCGCTGTACTGGCTGCGGCCCAAGACCATTCGGCTGCCACCGTGGCCGACCCGCATCCCGCTCACCAAGGGGACGTCACGCACGCCGTTCGACGTGCTGATGTACGTGGCGTTGCTGATCGCCTTGCTGTTCGCTCTATTGTCGGATGGCAGCGGCCCGATCCCGGAGCTGAACACCACCGTCGGCGTGCTGCCGACGTGGCAGATCGCGACGATCCTTGGCATCCTGGCCGTGCTCGGCCTGCGCGACAAGGTGATCTTCCTGGCCGCCCGCGGCGAGGTGTACGCCTCGCTGACGGTGTGCTTCCTGTTCGGCGGCGTGGACATGATCATCGCCGCCAAGCTCGTCTGCCTGGTGATCTGGCTCGGCGCAGCGACCTCGAAGCTCAACAAGCACTTCCCGTTCGTGGTGTCGACGATGATGTCCAACAGCCCGGTGTTCCGGCCGAAGTCGATCAAGCGGATGTTCTTCGAGAAGTTTCCCGACGATCTGCGGCCGGGGCGGCTATCGCGGATCTTCGCCCACGGCGGCACCATCATCGAGATGTGCGCGCCGCCGGTGATGTTCTTCTCGCACGGTGGGTGGCTGACCGCGGCGGCGGCTCTCGTAATGGTGTGCTTCCATCTGGCGATACTGACCGCCATCCCGATGGGGGTTCCGCTGGAATGGAACGTCTTCATGATCTTCGGGGTTCTCAGCCTGTTCGTCGCGCACGCGAATCTGGGGCTGCGGGATCTGAAAAACCCTGCGCCGGCGGCCATTCTGTTCGTCGTCATCGCGGCCATC
>JAVRPF010000866.1:0-5141 GCA_032162385.1 Mycobacterium sp. | reverse complement strand
CCTCGGACGGGACGTGCCGGTCGTCGCCGTCACCGCCTTCGCGATGGCCGAGGACCGGGAGCGAGCCTTTCTGGCCGGCTTCGACGGATACGTCGAGAAGCCGATTAGCGTGCGAGACCTGCCGGCCCAGATCGAGGCGTTTCTCGACGGGCGGGCGGTCTGATGGACATCCCGGTCACCGCACTGGCTGTCGACGACGAGCCGGCCAACCTGAGGCTCCTCGACGCGGTCCTCACACCTCGCGGGTATCGGGTTCTCACCGCGCCGTCAGGCGCGGAAGCGCTCGCGCTGCTCGAGACCGAGGACGTCGACCTCGTCTTGCTCGACATCGTGATGCCAGGCATGGATGGGCACGAGGTCTGTCGGAGGATTCGATCCACGCCGGCGACGGAATTCCTTCCGGTCGTGATGATTACGGCCAGCGGAAGTGAACAGCGTCTGGCCGCCCTCGAGTCGGGAGCCGACGACTTCGTCACCAAACCCTTCGACAAGAGTGAGCTGCTGGCGCGAGTGGCGTCGCTGGCACGGATCAAGCGATACCACGACACCATCCGACGGCAGGCCGACGAGCTGACCGAATGGAACACCGAACTCGAGACTCGGGTCGCCCATCAGGTGGCCGAGTTGGAACGCACCAACCGCCTGCGCCATTTCCTGTCGCCCCAACTGGCCGATCTGGTCGTCGGCGACGAGGACCTCCTGCGTAGCCATCGCCGCGAGATCGTCGTGGTCTTCACCGATCTCAGGAACTTCACCCCCTTCGCGGAGGCCAGCGAGCCCGAAGAGGTGATGGGCGTCTTGGGCGAGCATCACCGCGCCATCGGGGCGTTGGTCCACGCCTACGACGGCACGCTGGAGCGGTTCACCGGTGATGGGGTCATGGTGTTCTTCAACGACCCGATCCCGTGCGATGACGCAGCGGAACGTGCGGTCCGGATGTCGATCGACATCCGCGACGCCGTGCGCGAGCTTTCCGCGGGCTGGCTCCGCAAGGGCCATGATCTCGCGGTCGGAATCGGAATCGACCAGGGCTTCGCGACTCTCGGCAGGATCGGCTTCGAGGGCCGCTTCGACTACTCGGCCATCGGCAGCGTCACCAATCGCGCCGCCCGGCTGTGTGCCGAAGCCCGCGGCTGGCAGGTCCTGGTCACCGATCGCGTGCTCGCCGCCGTCGAGCACGCATGCGTCTCGGAGGTGATCGGCGACCTGCAGCCCAAGGGATTCAGCCGCTCGGTCCGGGTTCACAACATCAGTGCACTAAACGACAGGTAGGTGAGGTCATGACACAGCTTCAGGACTCCGACCAGCGAGCACCGGGTCGACGTCTGTCGCAGCTCGACGAAGCGGAGCGCTACGGCGTCTTCGACGATCTGCAACTAACGATGCCGACCGTGTGGGAGTCGATGCGGCTCGACCTCGACGACGAATCGGTCGTCGTGGTGCCCTCGATCAGCATCGAGCGCACCACCCCCGGGAGCGGCACCATCATGGCTGCGTTGGAGGAACGCGCACTGTTCCTGTTGTTGCTGCTGCGCCAACCGCGGCTCCGCATGATCTACGTGACCTCGCAGCCGGTGTCCGAGTCGATCGTGGAGTACTACCTCGGGTTGCTCCCCGGTGTGATTCCCAGCCATGCCCGTGCGCGGCTCACGCTGGTCCCTGTCGGTGACGCGTCCGCGATCCCGCTCAGCGCGAAACTCCTTGCGCGACCACGACTTCTGCGGGAGATTCGGAACCTGATCCCCAACCCGGCCCGAAGTCACCTGATCCCCTACAACACCACACCGCTCGAGCGGGACGTTGCACTGTCCCTCGGTCTTCCGATGTACGGCGCGGATCCCCGGCTGGCGGACCTCGGCAGCAAGACCGGCTGCCGCAGGATGTTCGACGAGCTCGGGGTGCCGTGCCCGGTCGGAGCGGAAGACCTCCACACTGTCGACGAAATCGTGGCCGCCGTGCAGAGCATGCGCACGAGGCGGCCCTCGCTCAATCAGGTGATCGTGAAGCTCAACGAGGGTGTCTCGGGTGCCGGTAACGCTCTGGTGGACCTGACTGGGCTGCCTGCCGCCGGCTCGCCGGCCGAGGCGGCCGCGATCACCGACCGCATACTCGGCATGCAACTGGAGGCCGAAAACCTTGCTATCGACGTGTATCTCGCCTCGTTCGAGAAACACGGCGGCATCGTCGAGGAGCGGATTACCGGAGTCACACTGACCAGTCCAAGTGTCCAGATGCGTGCGTTGCCGGACGGAACCGTCGAGCTGCTGTCCACCCACGACCAGCTCCTCGGCGGTAGGAGCGGCCAGAAGTATCTCGGCTGCGTGTTCCCAGCCGATCCCGCCTACGCCGCGGCCATCGCGGAGCCCGCGATGGTGATCGGACGGCATCTCGCGGGGCTCGGTGTGCTTGGCCGGTTTGCGGTGGATTTCGTTGTCGTGCAGGACGAGAGCGGCGCCTGGACGCCGTATGCGATCGAGCTGAACCTCCGCAAGGGAGGGACCACCCATCCGTTCCTGACCCTGCAGTTCCTCACCGACGGGAGCTACGACGGTGAGCGCGGGGTCTTCCTGACCCCCAGTGGCAGCGCGAAGTACCTGGTCGCGACCGACCACCTCGAGGACGAGCGGCTCAAGGGACTGACCGTCAGGGACCTCTTCGACATCGTCGTCAACCACGGTCTGCACTTCGACCAGGCCCGCCGTACCGGCGTGGTGTTCCACATGATCAGCTGCCTGACCGAATGCGGTCGCGTCGGCCTGACCGCGGTCGGAGACACCCCCGACGACGCACGGCGGATCTACGAGGAGGCGCATTCCGTCCTCCTCCGGGAGGCGGGGGTTGCCCTCGAGGAAGGCTGCGTCGTCGGTTGAGCTTGCTCTTGAGAACCGACGATCCCGTCTGGTACGTCGCCTACGGATCCAACATGAATGCGGCGCGTTTCGGCTGCTACATCTCGGGTGGACGACCGCGTGGTGCCCGTCGCACCTACCTGGGATGTCGTGACCAGTCGCCACCCCGCCGGGATGTTGCGATCCACCTGCCAGGTGGGCTCGCCTTTGCGGGCAGGTCCAGGGTGTGGGGCGGGGGCATGGCCTTCTTCGAACCGCACGCCGATGGCGAGCTAGCCGCCCGCGCATACCTGATCACCTTCGGACAGCTCAGCGACGTCGTCGCTCAGGAGACCAGGCGCCCGGTTGGCAGCGACCTGGCACTGGGCAGCCGAGTCGACCGTCGATGGGCACTGCCGTCGGCTGCCTACGAGACCCTTCTGTACGTGGATGACCTGGACGGATTGCCCATGTTCACCATGACGTCCTTGCAGAACCTCGACCCCGCACCGCCGTCGGCTCCCTACGTTCGCACCATGCTCGACGGACTCGGCGAGGCATTCGGCTGGACCGCGGACGAGCGGGTGCACTATCTGTTGCGTGCGCCCGGCGTGACCCCGACGTGGACCGCCGGCCGACTCGCTGAGCTTTGCGACGGCGGTGTGGTGGACCGCCGGCGGGAGGGGTAGTCCAGCTGGCGCCGAGGTGGGTTGGGCCTTCACCATACTGTCGTTGACGTCAATTAATTGCATAGCTCAGCGCCTGGGCGTGGCGGCGGGTTAGCGTTCGTCAGGTTTGCCGGACTTCTCAGGGTTGGGGTTGCACATGGAGGTTTCGATACGACCGTGGTTCACCACGGGAGTTGCGCTCGTCGGCGCCATGCCGAGCTCGGTGATCCTGCCGTCGCGCGGATGCCAGGGGCGGTCCGGGTAGGTACGTCCCAGGATTGGGTCGAGTGAGTCGATTGTCTGCTTCCAGAGGTTCAGCCAGTTCCTGCGTGGACCGACGACGAAGGAGCATTCGAGCCTGACGGCTGCCAGGCTGGAACGGAGTGGATCGTCGCGGAATTGTTACTCGCGATAATTTCAGCCTCCGATGTGGTTAGCTTTGCGGGCCGATGGTCGTCCGACCACCGAGTGAGGGAGTTCCCATGTTGGTGGCAGGACGTAATCTGCGCGGCGCAGTAGTCGGCGTGATTGGTCTCGGTGCGATGTTGTTTGGTGGTGCTCCGTTCGCCGCCGCCGAGCCAGGACCCGCAGTACCGCCGCCCAACTGCACCGCTGGCGACCTGGCGGTGGCATCGGGCACTGTCGGAACGGCTATGGGCGACTACCTGTTCAGCCACCCCGACGTCAATGACTTCTTCACCAGCCTTCGCGGTCAACCGAACGAAGAAATCCACGACCGCGTCCAGACCTACATGGACGCGCACCCGCAAACCGAGTCAGAGATCAACGGCATTCGCCAGCCCGTCACCGATCTGCGAAGCCGCTGCGACGTCGCCGCATCACCACTGGGTTCATAGGAGACATCCGAGATGACTCAGTGGAAGCGGTCATTGACCATTACGGCGGCGAGCGTCCTGGCTATGGTCGCGATCCCCGGTGCGATCCTCACCATCCAGCCGACGGGTGTCGCCAACGCCGACGTCTGCGCCAGCGCGGGGCGACGGGTCCAGGTAAGCGGCTGCGCCAACATTGCCGACGCGGTCGCGCCGTACGTTCCGCCGCCTGCGTACTACGCCCCGATGCCATACGACCCACCGCCGCCACCGAACGTCAACGCGTGTGTCAGCTACAACGGCAGATGGGTCAACGCCGCAGGGTGCAACTAGGCGACGATCCTGGCTCGAGCTTCCGGACCAACCGAACGCACTGGTGTTTCCTAGCCGGAAGGGCGGCTTCCTACCGCTCGGTGCGTACAGGTGGGCATTCGATAGGGCTTGCGCCGAAGTCGGCATTGATGACTTGGTTCCGCACGGACTGAGGCACACCACCGCATCGCTGGCCATGTCAGCAGGCGCTAACGTCAAGGTCGTGCAACGGCTGTCAGGACATGCCACTGCGGCGATGCCGCTGGATCGTTATGGGCGCCTGCTGAGCGATGACCTCGCAGGGGTCGCGACGGCACTCGCCCAGGCAATCGAAGCGGCTGCGGTATTCAGAAGCACAACAGAATCCGAAATCTGGCTGAAATAACGTCTGAACTGCGAGGCCCCCATAGCCCAATTGGCAGAGGCAGCGGACTTAAAATCCGCACAGTGTCGGTTCGAGTCCGACTGGGGGCACGGGAAGAGGCCTGGTAGATGCGCTT
>JAVRPF010000865.1:0-4607 GCA_032162385.1 Mycobacterium sp. | reverse complement strand
GACACCGCGCGCCTGCAGTGGTTGCAGGACACCGCCGGCGCCGACGACGCCATCGCGCTCGGCAGCGAGGATCTCGGCAGCCGCGTCGCCGCCCTGCACGCCGAGCGCCCGTTCGACGCGGTGCTGGACTACCTCTGGGGCGAGCCGGCCGAGCAGGTGCTCGCCGCGCTGGCGACCAGTCAGCTGGCGGCGCGCTACCACGCCACCCGGTTCGTCCAGATCGGCTCGATGGCCGGGCTCACCATGAGCCTGCCCGCCGGCATCCTGCGCAGCGCGGGCATCACCCTATCCGGTGTCGGGCTCGGCAGCGTGCCGCCAGACGTGATGGCGCGGGCCCGAACCGAGGCCCTGCCGCGGCTGTTCGCCATGGTCGCCACCGGCGATCTGCAACTGCGCACTCAGGCCCGGCCGCTGGCCGACGTCGAGCAGGTGTGGACGGTCGCCGAGCCCTCGGGAACCCGGGTGGTGTTGACGCCTTAGTGTTTTGTGCTCTAGCCGTAGCTTCGGTTGACGCCCCGCGGTAACCGAAGCGGCCGGAGATGTAGTCCTCGGTGGCCTTCTGCGTGGGGTTGGAGAAGATCTTCTCGGTGTCGTCGATCTCGATGAGCTTGCCCGGCTTACCGGTCGCCTCGAGGTTGAAGAACGCGGTCTGATCGCTGACCCGCGCGGCCTGCTGCATGTTGTGCGTCACGATGACGATGGTGAAGTCCTGCTTGAGTTCGGCGATCAGATCCTCGATCGCCAGCGTGGAGATCGGGTCAAGCGCCGAGCACGGCTCGTCCATCAACAGCACGTCGGGCTGCACCGCGATGGCGCGGGCGATGCACAACCGCTGCTGCTGCCCGCCCGACAGCCCGCCGCCCGGCTTCTCGAGCCGGTCCTTGACTTCGTTCCACAGATTCGCGCCCTTGAGCGACCGCTCGGCCACCTCGTCGAGGGTCTTCTTGCCGCGCACCCCCTGCAGCCTCAGCCCGGCCACCACGTTGTCGCGAATGGACATGGTGGGGAAGGGATTCGGCCGCTGGAACACCATGCCGATGGTCTTGCGGACACCCACCGGATCGACGCCGGCGCCGTAGATGTCCTCACCGTCGAGCAGCACCGAACCCTCGACGCGCGCGCCGGGGATGACCTCGTGCATGCGGTTGAGGGTGCGCAGCACCGTGGACTTGCCACAACCGGACGGCCCGATGAACGCCGTCACGCTGCGGGGCTGTACCGACAACGCGACATCGGCCACGGCATGGAACGACCCGTAGTAGATGTTGACGTCCTTGAGATCGAGACGCTTGGCCACTGGTAGCTCCTAAACCTTCTTGGGGGAAAAGATCTTCGCGACCAACCGGGCCCCGA
The DNA here is from genome assembly GCA_032162385.1 of Mycobacterium sp. Lineage (GTDB taxonomy): Bacteria > Actinomycetota > Actinomycetes > Mycobacteriales > Mycobacteriaceae > Mycobacterium. The sequence goes on along the minus strand of JAVRPF010000865.1, from coordinate 3,254 downwards.
TGTTGAGGATGGCGATCAACAGGATCAGCGTCAGGGCGGCGCCCCACAGCCGGTCCGTCGGCACCGGGTTGGCCCCTGCGCCCGCCGAGATCTGGTCGTACATCATGCCCGGCAGCGATCCCATGAAGCCGCCGAACATGTCGAAGTTCATCGCCGCCGCGTATCCGACGAGGATCAGCAGCGGAGCGGTCTCACCCATCACCCTGGCGAGCGCCAACATGATGCCGGTCACGATGCCCGACAACGCCGTCGGGATCACGATGCGCACGATGGTCTTCCACTTCGGCACGCCCAGTGCGTAACTGGCCTCGCGCAGGTCCATCGGCACGATACGGAGCATCTCCTCAGTGGCCCGCACGATGACGGGAATCATCAAGAGCACCAAGGCAAGTGAGACGGCGAATCCCGACCGCTCGAAGCCCAGCGTCGCGACCCACAGGGCGTAGATGAACAGCGCCGCAACGATGGACGGCACACCCGTGAGGATGTCGACCATGAACGTGGTGAGCTTCCCGAGTCGCGTTCCGCCGCCGTACTCGACGAGATACACCGCGACCAGCACCCCGATGGGGATCGAGATGATCGCACACACGATGCCCTGCAGCAGCGTGCCGACGATGGCGTGGTAGACACCACCGCCCGGCGAGAACGCCGTCATGCCGGATTGCGAGTTGGTGAACCACTGCGCAGACGTCAGCGCCGTGATGCCCTTGGTGATCACCGAGTACAGCACCCACAGCAGGGGAACCATGGCGATCAGCACCGACGCCGACACCAGCACCGTCGCGGCGTTGTTGGTGAGCTTGCGGCGCGCGCTGACACCCTGAAACGTGGCCACCTTGACCGGCTGGTCCAACGTCGCCGTCGAATTCTGGGTCACTTCGCGCCCCTTCCGGCGACCGCGGCGCGGGCCAGCGAGTTCACCACGAACGTGAGGATGAACAGCACCAGGCCAGCCGCGATGTACGCGCCCGCCTTGTACTGGTCGTTGAATTCGCTTGCCGTAGCGGCGATCTTGCTGGCGAACGTATAGCCACCATCGAATAGCGACCAGCCGAACGCCGTCTGCGTGCCGCGCAGGATGATCAGCAGCGCGATCGTCTCACCCAACGCCCGGCCGAGTCCGAGCATCGAGCCACTGATGTAGCCGGACAGGCCGAAGGGCAGCACCGTGGTCCGGACGACTTCCCAACGCGTCGCCCCGAGCGCCAGCGCGGCTTCGATCTGACCCCGCGGCGTCTGGATGAACACCTCACGGGTCACCGCGGTGATGATCGGCAGGATCATCACCGCCAGCACGATCCCGGCCGTGAAGATGGTGCCACCACCGGCCACCGATGCGTTGCCCGTCTCGAAGAGGAAGAACCAGCCCAGGTTCTCGTTGAGCCAGAGAGCGACGGGCTTGAGTACGGGTGCCAGCACGTACAGGCCCCACACGCCGTAGACGATCGACGGCACGGCGGCCAGCAAGTCGACCATGTAGGCAAGCGGGCCCGACAGCCGACGAGGCGAGTACTGCGTGAGGAATATCGCGATCCCCAGCGCCACCGGCATGGCCAGGACGAGGGCGAACACCGAGACGAACACCGTCACCTGGAGCAAGTCGAAGATGCCGAACTTCATCGCCGACGTGTCAGTAGTGACCCAGTTACCGCCGTAGGTGAAGAAGTTCTCCTCGTTGCGGGCCAGCGCCGGAATGGCCCGCCATAGCAGGAACACCCCGATCGCCCCGATGAGAACGACGATCAGGACGCCCGAACCCTCCGAGAGCCCGCGGAAGACCTTGTCTCCCAGCCGAACCTTCGCGCCCTTGGAGGGGTCGGTGGAGATGGGGTCCGGCGAGGGAAAGGGTGAAGCGATTACTTCACCCGATCCCGCGCCGGTTGGATTTGGTGTCGTCACTGCAATCCCGTCGGAGACCCTATCGGTCATTCGGTCCGGACCCCATCCTCACCAATATCCTGCTCTCGCGCTAGGTGACTAGGCGATTGCACCGACGGACTTGAGCAGACGCTCCTTGAAGGCGTCCGGCAGCGGAACGTAGCCCGCCGCGGACAGATTGGCCTGGCCCTGGTTTGCCGAGACGGTCAGGAACGACTTCACCGCCGCGGCGGTGTCGGCGTCGTAGCCCTTCGAGCAAACGATCTCGTAGGTCGCCAGCATGAGCGGGTAGGAACCGGCTTCCTTGCTGGCGTACAACGCGTTCAGGTCGAGGATCAGGTCGTTGCCCTCACCCTTGACCTTCGCGGTGTCGACGGCCTTTCCGGTGGTTTCGTCGGTGAGCTCAACGGCACCCGCTCCGCTGTCGATCTGGGCCATCTTCAGGCCAGCCTGCTGCGCGAAGCCCTTTTCGACGTAACCGATGGCGCCTGGGGTGGCCTGAATGGCCTGCACGACACCCGACGACTTCTGGGCCCCTTCGCCCGCGCCGCCCTGGAACTCCTTGCCTGCGCCCTTGGTCCACGCGGCAGGCGCAGCGGCGCCCAGGTACTTCTGGAAGTTGTCGGTGGTGCCCGAGGAGTCCGACCGGTAGATCGGCTTGATGTCGGCGTCCGGCAAAGTGGCGCCGCTGTTCAGCGCGGCGATCGCCGGGTCGTTCCACTTCTTGATCTCACCCTGGAAGATCTTGGCGAGCACGTCGCCGTTCACGACGAGCTTGTCGACACCCTCGACGTTGAAGGCCATCGCGACCGGGCCGAAGACCAGCGGAAGGTTCCACGCCGGGTTTCCGCCACAGCGCTCGGCGGCCTTGGGGGTCTGGTCGGCGCTGAGCGCCGAGTCGGAGCCCGCGAAGTCGACCTGCTTGGCGATGAACTGGTCAATGCCCGCGCCCGAGCCCGTCGGGTTGTAAGCCAGCGTCTTGCCGGAGCACGTCTGGCCCCACACCTTGTTGAACTCGGCGATGGCATTCTGCTGCGCGGTCGAGCCCTCGGCGGTCACCGAGTTCTTGCCGCCGCAGTCAGCGGCTGCCGCCGACGACGACGAACCGGAAGCGCTCGAGGACGACGACGTTCCCGCGTTGTTGTCGCTGCCGCAGGCGGTCAGCGACATGGCGGCGATGGCGGCCGCCGACAGTGCTATTCCAAGCGGCTTGCCAACACTCTTGCCAAAGCGATTGAGCTTCACATATCCCACTTTCGGTTGACGGCTTCAGACTCTCCGGCAACGTATGCGGCCGTGATGGACGGCTGTGGGATGAAAGGTGAACGAGCTGTGAACAGCCTCAGCGATTTCACAGCTGAGCGGCTAACGGC
>JAVRPF010000864.1:0-10633 GCA_032162385.1 Mycobacterium sp. | reverse complement strand
AGCTCGATCAGATCACAAGTGCTGCTTTCGTTGCTGACAAAGAGGCACGCATCCAACGAGTATTACCGGGACGCTGTCATCGCCGAGCACGACGAGCTGCTGCGGGTCATCACGGGTCGAAATGTCGAATCCTGCGAATGGGCAATCCGGAGCCATCTGTCGGCAACCTACGACCGGCTGATCAGCAGTTTCGATGGCGCTGATGCACCTGTGGCGCCGCCCAACGGGGTCCCTGACCGCTGACCTGCATCTTTACCTCGGCGTTCGCGCCGACCAACGCCCGGTCGTTCAGTAGGCCCGCACCGTTTCCATCGGCCACGCCAGCCCCGGCCGCCGCGTCCCGTGACCCGTTCCCGACACTGCGGCCGGACCGGCCAGAAACGCCACCACCTCGGCGACGTCGCACCGGTTGGACAGCCGGATAGCTCCCGTGGCGGCCGCCCCGGTCCCCACTGTTGTGGGTCTCTGCCGTCGTCGAAGTCCTCTGGCCGGGTGGGATGACGGTGGCTTGGCGCCCGTCTGGTTGAGGACTGCTACGCCGGTTACGATGCAGGTCGGGCCTCGTAGTCCGCCAAGGTCGATGTGAGTGCGTTATGACGCAGAAACGGTCACGGCTGCCCGCCTGGATGCCGGGCGGAACTTCTGCGCGCGGCGCTTCCGATGTGCGGGTGGGGCCGGCACTGATGCACCCGGTCCTGCCGTCGTTGTTGGCGCGCCCGGCGGCCCCGCCGCTCAAGTTTGGGCTGGTGGTGGCCGCGTCGCTGATTGTGGCAGAAACCCTCGTGCTGTATCCGCTCAAGCGGATCGCCTACGAGAACACCTTGGGTGTGGTGTATCTGCTCGGCGTCGTGGTGGTCGCGCTTGTGTGGGGGTTCTGGCTGGCGGCGGCGGCGTCGGTGGCCAGCGTCTTGGCCTTCGACTACTTTCATATCCCGCCGGTCTTTGCGCTCAGCCCGGTGCAGGCCGGGGATTGGGTGGCGATCACGATCTTTCTGGTCGTCGCGATGGCGGCCACCACGGTCGCCAACGTGGCCCGAGCGCGCGCCGCCGAGGCCGGTCAACACCGCCGGCAGGTCGAGGCCAGCCGTGATGAGCTCAGGGTGCTCGCCGATCAGCAGGCGGCCTTGCGACGGGTCGCAACACTGGTAGCGCGCGGGGTCATCCCGTCGGAGGTGTTCTCCGCCGTCGCCGATGAAATGGCACGCTGCCTGGGTGTGACGCACGCGACGGTATCCCGCTACGGCGCCGACGAGACGTTTGTTCCCCTCGCCATCTACCACGAGGGGCGGCTCAGGAAGTTGCCCGAGGGCCTGCGCCTTCCGTTGGAGGGCGAGAACGTCGCGGCCGCGGTGTTGCGCACCGGCGGCCCCGCCCGGATGGACAGCCACGAGAATGCTGCGGGTCTGCACGCCGCGGGCATCCGTCAGATCGGCATCCGTTCGGCGGTGGGAGTCCCGGTTACTGTCGACGGGCGAGTGTGGGGCGCGGCAATCATCGGCTCGTCGGCACCTGAGCGGTTGCCGCTTGATACCGAGGCGCGCATCGGCGACTTCGCCGACCTTGTCGCCACCGCCATCGCCAATGCCGCCACCCGCGCCGAACTGCAGGCGAGCCGCGACGAGTTGCAGGTGCTCGCCAATCAGCAGGCCGCGTTACGGCGGGTCGCGACCCTGGTAGCGCGCGGCGTCAGCCCGTCGGAGGTGTTCTCAGCGGTGGCGGCGGAGCTGGCAGGGGTGCTCGCTGTGCAGAATGCTTCGGTGTGGCGCTACGAGAGCGACGGCGCGGCCACGCTGCTCGCGGCCCGCGACGAGCCCGGTGCGCAGAAGATGCCGGTCGGCAAGCGGTTCACGCTCGAGGGCGACAACGTCGCGGCGATGGTGTGGCGCACCGGCCGCCCCGCCCGGATGGACAGCCACGACAATGCTGCCGGATCTGCCGCGGCGCAGATACGTGAACTGGGCCTTCGCGGCGGTGTCGGAGCGCCGATCGTCGTCGACGGTCGCCTGTGGGGCGCAGCCATCGTCGGCTCGTCACGACCCGAGCCCCTGCCCCCGGACGCCGAGGCGCGGGTGGGGGACTTCACGGATCTGCTGGCGACGGCAATCGACAACGCCGAGACCCACGCCGAACTCACTGCGTCTCGGGCCAGGATCGTCGCGGCCGCCGATCACGCACGGCGTCGCATCGAACGCGATCTGCACGACGGCGCTCAACAGAGACTGGTCTCGCTGAGCCTGGAAATGCGCACCGCAGAAGCCTCGGTTCCCCCCGGACTGCACTCATTCAAGGAACAGATTTCACACCTCGTTACAGGTCTGGCCGGCGTCTCAGAGGACCTCCAAGAGATCTCACGCGGCATTCATCCGGCGATCCTGTCCAAGGGAGGACTGGGCCCCGCGCTCAAGACGCTGGCCCGCCGCTCGGCAGTGCCGGTCGAACTCGACGGACATGTTGATCGACGGTTGCCGGACTCTGTCGAAGTGGCCGCCTACTACGTCGTCGCCGAAGCGCTGACCAACGCAGCCAAACACGCACACGCCTCCGAGGTAACTGTGCGCGTCGAAGCCCAGGGCGCCAACCTGCATCTGTTGATTCGAGACAACGGACTCGGAGGAGCCGACGAAGCCAAAGGATCCGGACTCGCCGGCCTCATAGACCGGGTCGAGGCCCTCAGCGGCACGATGACCATCTCGAGTCAACTCGGAAACGGAACATCACTGCACGTTGAGATCCCGCTAGAAATTGACTGAACGAGAACCCCTCAAACCCCTCGACACTGAAGTTGGCACCACTGCACTTTTGAGACGTCAATCGACGGTCGCTCCGTCGTGCCCGGACCAGCTGCAGGAATCAATTGCCGACGGGGCGGTTCGGGAAGCGAACTCTAACGGATGCCTCAGAAGCATGCAGGGCACCGGCGTGCCCGGATCCGCGCCGTACCCGCTGACGGGTGATGGGGTCAGGCGTCGCGAGTCGCGGCGGGAATGATGAGTGTGAAAGTGGCTCCGCCGCCGGGTGTCTGCGTCGCGGTGATCTCGCCGCGGTGCGCGTGCGCGATCTCTCGAACGAGTGCCAGACCGATGCCGTAGCGCTGACGACCTCCGGTGGCGGTGTGTGCTTGTCCGTGTGAGAAGCGGGTGAACAACGTGTCCATGTCGAAGGGGTCGATTCCGACGCCGTCATCACGCACGTCGATGTGGACGTTGTCCTTGTGGCGCCGGACTGCGATGGCAATCGTTCCGCCCGGATGCTCGTGCGCGAGTGCGTTGTCGACGAGCGAGGTGATCGCGCGGCGGAGCGCGGACGCCGACCCGAGCACGACGAGATCTTCGGTGGGCACGACGACGCTGTCGGGTTCGACGACGAGGCTCACCCCAGCTGTCTCGGCGTGCTGGAACATGCTGTCGTGGACAACGTGAGCGACAGTTGCGAGATCGATGCGATCACGGGGTGCGTCCTCGTCGGTCATGGACGCGGAGGCGAGCAGGTCCTCGATCACCTCACCAAGTGCGCGTGTGTCGGCGGCGAGCGCGTCGATTTGTTCTTTGGTCTGCTCGGCGTTTGCGTCGTCGAAGCGGCGGGCGAGTAACTGGATGCGGGTGTGCAGCACCGTCAATGGTGCGCGAAGCTCGTGCGAGGCATCGGCGACGAAACGTCGTTGCAGTGCCAAAGCCTCGGCGAGGGGACGGATCGACCGTCGGGTGAGCAGGACGACGACGGCGACGGACGCCACGATTCCGGCGAGCTCTGCGATACCCAGCGACAGCAGCAGACGACTCCTAGCGGAGTCGTAGGGACCGAGATCGAGTAGCGCAACGACGCGGCCCTGCGGCTTGTCGGCTACGACGGCACGGTAGTGAGCGCCGTCGAATTGATGGTCGGAGAATCCGACCGGACGTGCGAGCAGCTCCCCGGCCGGTACACCAGCGGTGCTGGCCTCCACCTTTCCCGAGCGATCCCGCAGGACCAGGATCGTTCCCGGCGGCGGATCGTTGACGTCGTCGGCGCTCGCGGCAACCGAGTTCAGCTGGGAGGTGATCTGCTGGCCTTGCACACGGACGTCGACGAAGAAGATGACCGCGCCCACCACCAGCAACAACCCGGCCAGCGCGAGCGACGCTTGAACCGCGGCGATGCGCCCGGCACGCTGAACCACGCCGAGCGGCGTCATCCGGCTCCGAGGCGATAGCCCGTACCGTGCACGGTGCGCACGACGTCGCGGCCGAGTTTGCGGCGCAGATAATGGACGTAGGTGTCGACGGCGCCGGAAGAGTCGACACCATTGAATACTCTCTCGAGCAGTTGGCCCCGAGTGAAAACCTGTCGCGGGGCGCTCATCAGAACGACGAGCAGCGCCGCCTCACGCTCGGATAGTTCGACCCCGTCGCCGCCCACGGCGCTGCCGGTGACCCTGCGCGTCAGGCGGTCCAGGCAGAGACCACCAACGCGCAGCGTCGAACGACCGTCGGACCGTCGCAGCAGTGCCCGTACCCTGGCGAGCAGTTCGGGTATCTCGAACGGTTTGAGCAGATAGTCCTGCGCACCGGCGTCAAGGCCCTCGACCCGATCCGCGACGGACCCACGAGCGGTGAGCACCAGCGCCGGGGTGGCGACACCACGTGACCGGAGCACGGCGACAAGATCGGCACCGTCCATCACCGGCAACCCTCGATCGACGATCACGGCGTCGTAGCGGCCGGTGAGGCCACGGTGCAGCCCTTGCTGGCCATCGTGCGCGACGTCGACGAGATAACCCTCCTCGGTGAACAGCTCGGCGAGCATCGCGCTGAGCGCACGATCGTCCTCGACGATCAGCAATGTCTGAGCTGGGTGTCCGTCGGCCACCTCACCGAGCGTGCCACGCCAGTTCTTCGAAGGCTGTAAGAAACCGATGACACCCTTCGGGACATGGACTCACCTCGGCTGGGCTTTCGCCGCGCCACCGTCACCTCGTGGGTGCTGGTCGGCATCGGCGCCGCCGGTGTCGCGGGCGCCTCGTCGCTTGCCTACGCCGACACCTACAAGCCGCCAGTGGTGAACATCCCTGTCGACGCCGCGGTGCCCACCGAGTTGGCGCCGCCGCCCCCGGCGGAGAACCTGCCCCCGGTGCCCCAGGCTTTCGACCCGGCACCGCCGCCCGCCTCAATCGACGCGCCGACGCCGGAGGTCACCGTCGAGACCACGGTTGATCAACCCCCGGTCAGGACCTATCAACCGGTGCCCGAGTACACACCCGCACAAACCGTCGAGCAGGCCCCGGTCCCCGTCACCCATCAGGCACCGACTCCCAAGGCCACCTTGCCGCCGACGACCCAGCGGCGCCTGACCACCCCAACGACGGTGAATTCCCCGAACTACTCCCGCCCCGTGACGAGATCCGGCGGCTCGTGACCACCGCCGCAGAGCGGATCGCCGACGAGGAGACCACGACAACCCGGTGGCAACGGTGGAGTACGGACATGCAGCTCGTCGTCACCGGCTCGGATTCGCTGGCCTGCGCGCGGCGGGAAGTCGATGCCGAACTCGACGCCATCGAAGCGGCCGCGTCGCGCTTCCGGCCCGACTCCGAAATCAATGCTCTCGCCGCGTCAGCCGGTCGGCCCACCTACGTGAGCGAGGTGCTGGCAGAGATGCTGGCCGCAGCCCTCGTCGCGGCCCACCAGACCGACGGTGACGTCGACCCGACGATCGGCGGCGCGATGATCGCCCTCGGCTACGACCGCGACATCGCCGCATTGGATCGCGAGCGGCAGCCGGCCATGTCCGTCACTGTGCCTGCGCACTGGTCGATGATCGCGCTGAACGGTCGGGTGGTGACGGTGCCGTCGGGGATCGTGCTCGATCTCGGAGCCACGGCCAAGGCAATCGCCGCGGACCGTTGCGCCCAGCGCGTCCATCACGCCACCGGGACCGGTGTATTGATCAATCTCGGCGGTGACATCGCCACCGCAGGATCATCGCCCGAGGACGGGTGGCAGGTACTGGTCCACGACGCCGACGACGATCCGGCAAGTTCGGTGGCCCTGCCGGGCGGAACCGCACTCGCTACCTCGAGCACGGTCCGCCGGCGATGGCGACACGGCGAGGAACTGGTTCACCACATCATCGACCCGCAGACCAGCCGCTCAGCGGATTCGGTGTGGCGCACCGTCAGCGTCGCCGCGCAAAGCTGCCTTGCCGCCAACACCGTGAGCACGGCCGCGATCGTCCGCGGGTGGCGTGCCCTGGATTGGATCCGGACCCTCGATGTCCCCGCACGACTGGTGGACCGCGACCGGGGCGTGCACACCATCGGCGGGTGGCCGGAACCCGACCCGGACGCAGTCCGATGACCGACGAAGCGTTCTGGGCTCTGGGCCGCGGCACCGGGATCACGGCGCTTGCGTTCCTCACCATTTCGCTGGCACTGGGCATCGCCACGCGATCGGGTCGGCCGCTGTTCGTGCTGCCGAGATTCGCCGTCGCCGACGTCCATCGGTTCGCCGCGCTGGCCGGGACGCTCCTGGTGGCGCTTCACATCGCGCTGCTGTTCTTGGATCCCTATGCACAGCTGCGGCTCATCGACTTCGTCGTACCGTTCCTCGGGGCCTATCGACCCCTGTGGCTCGGCTTGGGGACCCTCGCCTTCGACGTGCTCGTCGTCGTGATCGTCACCAGCCTGCTGCGCCACCGACTCGGTGTGCGGGTCTTCCACGCCGTCCACTGGGCGACGTATGCGCTCTGGCCGATCGCCCTGGCCCACGCACTCGGCAACGGAACCGATTCCGGTCACACGTGGTTTCTGCTGGTCGCGGCGACTTGTGCGTTGACGGTTGCCGTCGCCCTGGCATGGCGGCTGCGGGCCAACTACACGGAGTACGCATTCGCACGGGGACTTCAGCGTCCGTGACCACACCACGACACCGCCCCGCGGAAACCCCGACGACTCATCGTCTGTTCGCCGCCCACGGACCAAGCCTGGCCGAACACCGCGCGCAGTTCGGCGCGCTGCCCGACTCTGCCGGAACGAATTTGGTTGCCGCGCTTCATGAGTCGGGTCTGACGGGCCGGGGTGGTGCCGGTTTCCCGACCGGCCGCAAGATCGCATCGGTCAGCGGCCGCAAACCGGTCGTGGTCGGGAACGGTGCCGAGGGCGAGCCTCTCAGCTACAAGGACGCCGCGCTGCTGTCGCGCGCACCCCACCTCGTCCTCGACGGCCTGAACGTCGCCGCCGAAGCGGTGGCGGCCGACAAGGTGTACATCTACGTCCCGTCTCGATTGCTCTCGACGGTGCAGCACGCCCTCGATGAAAGGGCGACAGCACGAGGTGACCGGTACCGAGTGGCTGCCGTCGAGGCTCCCGACAGTTTCATCTCGGGCGAGGAGTCGGCGGTCGTCAGGTGCATCGAGGGCGGTCCGGCACTCCCCCGCGACCGCAAGCTCCTCACCACCGCATCCGGTGTGCGGGGCCGGCCCACGCTGATCAACAACGTCGAGACACTCGCCCACGTCGCCTTGATCGCCCGGTACGGAGCCGAATGGTTCCGCTCGATCGGTGACCGAACACAACCAGGCTCCATGCTCGTCACGCTGTCGGGTGCGCTGAACAAGCGATGCGTCGTCGAAGTGCCCACCGGAGCGTTGTTGACCGACGTGATCGGGCGGTTCGGATTCAGCGACCATCGCGCCTTGCGTGCGGTCCTCATCGGCGGTTACCACGGCAGTTGGATCCCGACCGAGACGCTGACCGGCGTCCGGTTGTCGAAGTCCTCCCTCGCACCTCTGCGGGCCAGTCCGGGCGCAGGCATCGTTCACGCACTCGGGCGCGATGAATGTGGACTCGCGCACACCGCAGACATCCTCGGTTACCTAGCCGACCAGAGCGCCCGCCAATGCGGCCCCTGCCTGAACGGTCTGCCCCGACTGAGCCAGCTCTTCGACGACCTCGCCTACGGCCGAGTCGACGACCTCCTCGTCGAGGAGATACACCGGGTGAGCGACCTCGTCGATGGCCGCGGGGCCTGCCGGCACCCCGACGGAACCGCACGCCTGGCCCGTAGCGCACTGCACGCCTTCGCCTCCGACGTCACCCACCATCGCCAGGGCGGATGCGAAGCCGCCCTGACATCGGTGCCCAACGCCGGACGTTCACGACGCCCCGCCTCGGAAGCACTGTGAGGACGCCGTACACGCCATCCCCGCGACGCCTGCACATCGACTGGACGCGCTGCGACGGACGCGGCCTGTGCACCGAACTGTTGCCGCGGCTCCTTGACCGCGACGACTGGGGCTACCCTATCGCGCGAGACGGCTCCCGCGAGCCCGCGGTTCCATCCTGGGCACTTCCTCAGGCGCACAACGCCGTTGACCGCTGCCCTCGACTTGCCCTCTCACTGATCACCGACCAACCGGCATCCGCCGACCGAAAGCGAGGCCCTTCTTCATAGATCGTACGAGATCGTGTCTTCGCGCAATCCCACATCGTTTCGAGGAGAAACAATTTTGTCGACGTTCAACGGGCTACCCGCCCACGTTCTACTCGTGCACTTCATTGTCGTCCTGGCCCCGCTCACCGCCATTCTCGCGATCATCTGTGCGCTGTGGCCAGCAGCACGCCAACGACTGGTATGGCTGGTGCTGACGCTCACCGTCATCACGACGCTTCTGACCCCATTGACGACGGACGCGGGCGAATGGCTGGAGAAGCTCAAGGGCCGGTCGCCATTGCTGCACGCCCACACCGAGCTCGGCGACACGATGCTGTACTTCGCCATCGCGTTGACGGCTGCAGCGATGCTGCTCGCGGTCGTCCATCTCCGGGAAACGCGCGGGAGATCCGTGAAACCCCTTGCGCGGTGGCTCATCGCGGGCGTCGTCATCATCGCGAGCGTAGCGACGACAGTACAGGTCTATCGCATCGGAGATTCGGGAGCGAAGGCGACCTGGGGAGAGCAATCGGTTGCCCGCTCGGAAACGCCCTGACATCGCCGCCGTCCACATTCGGGAAGTTCGGTGAAGCTGAAACGCGTGGCGCAGTAGCTCATTACGGCCGTGATGATCATCGCCACCGGCCCAGCGAGCCGTATCGTCCCGGACAGTGGCGGACCCTTGGCCAGGCTACGTTTGCTGGCGGTGGTCCGCCTCGATGTCTAGCGTTGCGACCACGGCGACCACGTCCCATCCCGCCGAGCCACATGTGGGCTCATGGCGGTAGTAGCGAACGCGATGCCGAATTCGCCGCGATTTTGAGATAAGCGCGCTTGCAGCAGCGTGGGTCATTGTGTTCGACGGTATTCCCGTGGGCTCGTTCCGTAGAACCTGCGGAAGGCGCGGGTGAAGTTGGCTTGGTCGGGAAAGCCCCAGCTGTAGGCGATGGCGGCGATGGTGTCTTGGCTGTGTGTGGTGTTGGCGAGGTCGCGGGCGGCGCCGGCCATGCGTTGGGTGCGCAGCCAGTCAGCGAGGGTGATGCCAGAGCGGGACAGGATCAGATAGGCGTAGCGCTCGGAGATACCGTGTTCGCGGGCGACGCGACTGATGTTGAGGTCGGGATCGCGTAGATGCATCTTGATGTATTCGAGCATCCGCACGCCGAGGGTTGCGTGAAGTGGTTCGCGGGCCCGGGTCTCGTCACCGGCGGTGGCGGTGAATAGGGCGCGCAGCAGATCGATGGTGGGCTGCTCGAGGGCTTGTCTGTCTGCATCGGGTAGGTAGATGGCGTGGGAGCCGAGGTCGACGAGGTAGCGGGAGACGATGCCACCCAGGACATGGCCCCTGTTAATGCGTTGCCCCACGTGTGATTCCACGACGCCATCCGGCAGATCAAGGGCGCCGTAGTCGATCATGAAGGTGTATTTGGCGACGTTGTCGAACGTCGCACTGTAGGGCTTGGTCGAGCAGTAGGCCACGACGTCGCCGCGTCCCGCGTCGGAGACCACATTGTCTTGGTGAAACGTTGAGTGCCCCGAGGTGACGACGCTGAGCATCATGGTGCGCTCGTGATCTTGGGCCACGCGCCGCTCGCCTCGATGCACCAGGGCACCGCGGCCGTTGCACGAGACGAGGAACAGCCGTCCAAAGAAGTCGGAGACGGTCGACACATGCAGCAGGTCGACCGCACCGGTGGACACGTCGATCGGCACGGGTATCTGACCCAAGAGGTCGTGTAAGGCGGCCTCACGCAACGAGATCTCGATGTCGTCGAGGTCGAAAGTCGTCGGCACTTCAGCGGTCCCTTCGTGCACAAAACGCTCGGTTCGAGTGCAGAAAGGATCAAGACTCTGGCCCGCCCGGCGCCCTAGCGTCAGTGTCTACCCAATACCAACGAAAGGCGAGGGTATGACAACCCAGGAGCAGAAGCAGACGAATGGTGTGACCGATTGGGTACGCGCGGAGGTGGAACGTGCCAACAACTCCGGTCTACCGGCTGTGGTGTTCGTGCACGGGCTGTGGCTGTTGCCCAGCAGCTGGGACGGCTGGCGAAAGCTGTTCGAAGACAACGGCTACGTGACCGTCGCGCCGGGGTGGCCGGACGACCCGAGCACCCGCGAGCAGGCCTACGCCAACCCCGAGGTGTTCGCCGGCAAGTCGGTACAGGACGTCACCGACCACTACCTGGCCGTCATCTCCGGGCTCGTCAACAAACCGGCGGTGATCG